>JAUMTV010000022.1 GCA_030531025.1 Turicibacter sp. | reverse complement strand
AAAACTTTTAAAGCCCTACCAATGGAGGATACATGCTTCGCATGGTAGGTGACCCATTCCCTACCAATGGAGGATACATGCTTCGCATGGTAGGTGACCCCTGGACTGTAGTCTGTTTTGTCTACTAGTTGGCTTAAGCTACGATCTCAATCATAGATTGAGCCACGTAGCGTAGAGAACTCAGTATTAAAAAGAATTCCCAACTAAGCCTGTTTCCTAGAAGGTGAAATATATTTCGCTATGTATATAGATTTCACTCCAATTTAGTTTATCCGCTAGTCTCTCATACAATCCTTATAAGCTTTGATCCAATAAGGAAGAAGTAATAAAACGCCTATGCCAATAGCGATAAGTCCAAAGCGGTATAAAGTTGTAAACCACTCTTCAATGAGTAAGCCAATTGCTTGTCTTAAGTATGTCACTTGAATGGCGATATGTTTATAAAATCCGGATTGAATGCCGCTAAAGAATAAAGTAAAGATAATTAATCCTCCAGTTAAAATACTATTTCCAATCCATAGTAATGCCTCTGTTATCTGACGTCGAGACATAATGAGTAAAATCGTACTAATAATAACTGAAATAACACCTAGTCCCATAACGATCAGATTGATATCTACCAATTGAATCAGTTTAGGAATAACTGTAAATGGTATAGTTTGTGTTATGACATCAAAATCTAACATACGTAAGTTTCCATGAATCATATTCATCGCACTTTGTTTCATAACCTCTACATCTTGTTTTTCAGCATCATCTAAATAGTACTGATTATCTCTAAAAAAGGTAGTCATTCGCTCATCAAAGCGTGCCTCATATTGACTTATTTCAAGGGCTGATAATTGTGGTCCTGTTCCATTTAACCACGCCAGCAGCGCATCCACATCTTGACTCACCACCTGCTTCACTTCCCCAACCGTCACGAATTCACTTAATGTGTCGCGACTAATATTATTAATTAATAAGAGATCATCTAAACTATTTTGAATGCTTTCTTGAATAAGCGTATAAGCATTCACTTGCTCAAGTGCTTCATGATACGTCTTTGGCATCAAAAACGTTGGTAGACTACTTAGTAAACAGATTAGCATGATGACAAACATCAAACATAAACTAAGTAGCACGGTGATTATTTGTTTAACTCGTTTCATTCTCTAACCTCACTTACCTAATTTCTACCAAGTCGGCTACAACAACATAGCGCTCGGGAGTCGGTCCCCATTTAATAAATGGATAACATGTATACATCGTTAATTTCTCCGTATCTGTTGGCACCGTTGGTGTCACATCATCAGGCGTTGTAATATAAATATCTGAGACTTCATACGTATACGTTCCATAGTCCGTTTCAATGAATACTTGATGGCCTAACTCGACATCCTGTAATGGATAAAACACTGTTTCACGATGTCCAGATAGTACAATATTTCCACCTTCACCTGGTAATAAGCTTCCAACATAATGTCCAGCACCTTGACGAAGCTGCGCCTTTCCTTCCCCCTGTAAAATAGGAGATTCCACCCCAACTTCAGGAATTTTTAACGTTGCAAATTCATCCCCTAATTCTGGAGTATATACGAGTTGTCCATTAATGGAAAAAAGTGTTCGAGGTACTTCAATATTGGACTGATAAAAAATAATAGAACTTAAGTTAACTGCTTCGTTAATAAACTTCCAACATGGGATTAAAATCATCATTGAACCAATTACCATCAAAAAAAGAGGGATTACAAGCGTAATCCCTAATTTCTTGAAAAAGTAACGGCGTTTTTGTTTTAAGTGATTTTTCTTGCTTTTCTTCTTCACGCCTACTTCTCCACCTTCTCTTATTCTTGCATTTGACGTCTTGATACCATCATTAAACCACCGGCTAGAGCAATTAATCCTGTTCCTGCCATCACAGTAGTTGGTAATTCATATCCTGTATTATTTAAATTTGTATCAGGCATTGGCTGAACAGATGGTTTATTCCCTCCATTTGTTCCTGGAGTATTTGTTCCAATAACGGTTTCAACCGTTGCCTCTAAAATAGTTTCAATGACACTCACCATATCTCCATCAAAGCTTGTTAAAACTTCAGCAATATCTGTTGCGCCTAATGAGAAGACTGGTTGACCATTAGCACTTGTCAATGTAATTGTCTTAACACCATCCACGATATCATACTTTAAAGTTAACCCAACTTTTGCACTCGCTTTTGTCGCTAAATCGATTAATCTTTGTTTACTAGAAGCTGATAAAGTGGTTAGATCTGTGACATCACCAATAATCGCATAAGCCTCTTTGACTAAAGCTTCAATTTCAACTTCATCTTTGTCTGATAAATCAATCGTTTGTAAATACGTTAATAATTGATTCGCACTCTCCGCTGGGACTCCAAGTGAAACTAACTTATCACGTAATTGTTCAACACTTGCATCCGCTACTAAGTTCATCGAACTAAATAATAAAGTTGCTGCTAACAACGAACTCCCTAACTTTTTCATCTCTTTCACCTCTCCTATTAAATCACATATATCTATAATTATACCATGAAAACCTATATATGGTAATATCACTTTTTCTTTTACTTACTTTTTAATGTTAGAAGATTAATCTCCGGTGGGTTAAACCAACGCTGCTTTAATAATGAATGACTTCCACTTGCACCTAACCCACGTGAAACATACTGTTTATAACCTGACCACTCAGTTAAACCACTGACGCGTTCTTGACTCGGAAACCAATTATCCCCATTCACATCTGAAATAAAAAGAGCCCCTAATCCTGGTATACGCCACTGTCCACCGTGATAATGTCCCGCTAAAATTAAATCATATGAAGGAAAATCTTCATTTTTACTTTGAGTTTCATAAAAGGATTCATTCATCGGATAATGCATCACTCCAATTAATATATCTTCCTCCGCTATCCCTTCAAAGCCTATTGGTTGGTAAAAAGGAAGTGTTTGTTCAGCAATCCATATCTTTGTTCCTTGATAATTGATAGCTAACGGTTCCATGAGTAAATCAACACCTTGAGATTCAAGCCATTTTCCCATTTCATTAACTGTTCCACTTTCTCTATCTTTAACAAATGGTCCATGATTTCCTTCGACATAAACGGCTTTTCCCTCTCCTGTTAAGCCAACAATTAGCTGTTTAAGTGCCTGTCCATCTGGATCATCATTCAAATCTCCCATATCACCAGTGATCGCTAATACATCATACTCAATTTGATTAATCATCGCTAATAACTGTTCTTGATTCTCTCCGAAATACTTACCATGCAAATCAGTCGCTTGAAGAATAGTAAATCCCTTTAATTCCTCTGGTAAATCGTGAATCACTATTTCTTCTTGTACAAGCCTAATTTGATTATTCAGTGATTCATTATATTTCCATATCACGATAATCAAAAAACAGATACTTAATATAAAAATAAATCCCCTTTTTAGTCGCTCCATAAAAATCATCTATTCTCCCTTAAGCTACTACTTCACTATAAAGTCCAATATCAATAATTTATATATCTTATTTTCCAAATTATTGATTTTATCATTTTTAATCCATTTTTAATAAATGCTGAATTATCAACAATAAACTAAACAACTTTTTTAAAGGTATTTTGACGATACTCATCTGGAGATAAATATCTCAGCCAAAAGTTAATTCTATAATTGTTATCCCCATTCCTTAGCAATTGAGGATGGTGCTTCGCACTGCCAGGGTACTCATTAACATAATTGGCAAATTCATATCTTAATTATTCGTAGGTTTCTAACCTTTCATTTGATTCATTTCTTCTAATTTTCTTTTCTATATCTAAGAGAGTTACTGTTTTTAAATCTTTGATTAAAGGACAAGTTAAACATATACACTCTTATTTTTTTCATGATTTTATTAATTAGCACAGAAACGGGGATTAATAAAATTAATACCCATAAGATAATCAATACTGAAATTTTAGGATAATAGGCTATCCACTGTAAATATGCCGTCTTTCCAAAAAACATCGCATGTAAAAACCATAAATTTAAGGAGTGCTCCCCTAAAACTGCTAATCCATTCGTTAACCATTGATGATGTATCATTCTAATTAAACTAATTACTGAAAAAATAAAAGTTGGGACATAGATTAACTCTGATAACATTGGTAATAAGTTTCGTCCTATCATAGTCCCAATAATTAAAATAACATAAACATACCACTTATCTAAAAATATAGGTAAATAATGATTCATTTTTGAAAATAGCTTAAATTTTGAAAAAATATATCCACTTAATAAGAAGGGTAAATAAACTAAAAACTCATTAAATAAAATTAAAAATGTATTACCTGATAATATAGATACTCGGTTCATTAACGTAGTAACTACTATCCGTAACATAACAGGAATGCAAATACCATATACTATTGATTGAATTAAATTTGTTTTAATTAATCTCTTTAGTAATGGAAATAAAATTATAATAGCAATCTGTAAATGTACATACCACGCAAACATGATGTAATCTGACCTTAGTCCTACTAAATTTAAAATAAAGCTCTTCAAAGAAAATTCAAAACTACTGTTCAAAAGTTGTAGCGGTATAAAAATCAGACATAAAATTAACCAATAATTGATTAAAAATACCCCCAATTTTTTTAATGAATAAAGATAAGCATTTTTCTTTTGATAACTGTAAAATAATCCGTATCCTGTTAAAAAAAGAAAAATAGTTACACACATCTTCCCAAATGTTCCAATATAGAACTCAATGGTACTCTCTAAAAAAGGAATACCAATAAATTCATTACCTGAATTAATCCAATCTGGAAACGAAAAAAAGTGATGAATCAACATTAATAAGATAGCTACTCCTTTGATAACTTTCGTCTCATTAAGTGTTAATTCAAAAGATTTTAAATGATTCATTTTTAACCCCTACTACTCTCTTTTATTTAATCTATTATTAATCGCGATTAAATAAATCGCGTGTATATACTTTCTCTTCAACATCAAGTAAATCTTTTGACAAACGATTTGAAACAATGACATCACTCATCATTTTAAATTCGTCTAAATCACGAATAACCTTTGAATTATAGAAATCATCTTCTTTTAATACAGGTTCATAAACAACCACTTCAATTCCTTTTCCTTTTAATCGTTTCATAATTCCCTGAATCGATGAGGCACGGAAATTATCAGAATCAGTTTTCATTGTTAAACGATAAATACCAACTGTTTTAGGCTGACGCTTTAAAATCATATCAGCAATATGATCTTTACGAGTACGATTCGCTTCAACAATGGCTTCAATAATATTATTAGGAACATCGGCATAATTTGCGCGAAGCTGCTTTGTATCTTTTGGTAAGCAATATCCACCATAACCAAACGATGGATTATTATAGTGAGTTCCGATTCTTGGATCTAATCCAACCCCTTCAATAATTTGTTTTGTATCTAACCCACGTAATTCAGCATACGTATCTAATTCATTAAAATAAGCAACACGCAGCGCTAAATATGTATTTGAAAATAACTTCACGGCCTCTGCTTCTGTTGAATTCGTGAATAGAACGGGAATATCCTCTTTAATAGCACCTTGTACAAGTAACTGAGCAAACTTTTCTGCACGCTCTGACTGTTCTCCCACAATAATACGTGATGGATATAAATTATCGTATAACGCTTTTCCTTCACGTAAAAACTCTGGTGAGAAGATAATATTATCTGTCTCAAACATAGCACGTACTTTTTCTGTATAACCGACTGGAACTGTTGATTTAATAATCATCGTTGCCTCTGGATTAATCGATAATACATTCGCAATCACCGCTTCAACTGAACGTGTATTAAAATAATTTAATTCTGGATCATAGTTCGTTGGTGTTGATATAATCACATAATCTGCATCTTTATACGCCAAATAATTATCAGTCGTTGCCACTAAGTTTAAATCCTTTGTTGCTAAATATTGTTCAATCTCCTGATCCACAATCGGGGATTTTTTTTGATTAATTAAATCCACCTTTTCTTGGATAATATCTAACGCAATCACCTCATTATGTTGGGCTAATAACACCGCATTAGATAAACCAACATACCCTGTCCCTGCAATCGTAATCTTCATCCTCTTCTCTCCTTTACTTTTAACAAATAATGGAATATATAATCATATACCATTATAACAAAAACTCTTAAGTTACAGACTACCTCTTCCACTATTTCTTTTAATCTATTCTCATGCTAATAAAAAAATATTGAGTACCTACTTAACGAAGCTACTCAATAGCCTTTTAAATTCATTTCCTCGATCAGTATAGAATATTTTAATTTGACTTAAATTAGTTTGAATGTAGATTAATTTCATGAACAGATGTTTCATTTGGAAAGATCCTTTTCCTTTTATAGTACCAAACAGATAAGTATTCTACATCTTTTCACATAACATTCTAATCACCTCTAAAGGTCGCTCATTGATGTATCCAATAAAACCTTGAACAGCTTTCTTAATCTCATCAACACTTTTATAAAACACATTATGAATAACAGACTTTTTTTAGCCATTTCCATAATTCTTTAATTAAATTCAATTGGGGGCTATAGGGTGGTAAAAAACAAGTTTGAGCCTATTTTTATGTTCATTTAAAAAGGTTGTATGATTTTAGCGTGATAAATTCTCGCATTATACTCTTTCCTGTGAGATATTGCTTAAGTACATTTTTAAGAAACTCTAAAAAGATATCCGCTGTATAACGTTCTTCTCGAACATAAACATATCCCGTTTCATCATTTAAGATATCAATTAAATTGACACTCTGATGTTTCCCCATAGGTTGGAATGATCGCTATTTTCCCTTTAAGAACCAGTTACTCACTTACGATTGATGGTCTCTGATTGAACTTTCATCTTGAAATACGAGATGATCAATTTCTCGACGAATTAAAATTTTTAGCTCTGTTAGACATTTTTGTTGGTAAGTAACTTGTTGGCACCAACGATGTTTCTAATTTAATCAGTTTCCACTTTATCATATCAACACTTTGATTGGTTTAATTTCAACATTTTCGTCTAACAGAGCCAAATTTTTTAGTTCTTCAAATGTCTCAACAAATTCCTTTTGTTTTTCTTGACTCACTTTTACGAGTGAGTACATTGGGCGTGTGTAACTAAAACCTAAGCATAACAACATATTACGCATTCCGCCTTGAGAGAATGAGATTTCAAACTCTTGTTTCACCCAGATACATAATAATTTACAATCCCAATTCATATATGGTTCAATTCCAACATCAGCTGGTGTCTTATTGATGAGAGTGTCAATTAATACAGCTTCTTGTTCAGGTGAAAGTTTTTTAGGGCATCCTGGCTTTGGAAGAGGGGTTAATCCATCAAGTCCATTTTCTTTATATTTTCTGATTTGTATCCCTAGGGGTACTCTATTAGTTTAATCTTGATAATCCAAACTTTTTTTTAATTTGTTTAAATTGATTATAGCGTATTAGTTTAAACATCTCTTTTCTTAAATCAAAATAAATGTCATTAATATTATATTTTAACCATCTCATCAGTTTTATTGATTGCAACAGACTAGGATTAGAATTATTTAAATAATATCTTGACGTTAGCCTACACTGCTCCACTACCCACTTTTTATATTCCTCATTAGTGAGATGTAAGTCCTCCTTAGCTAAGTTGGCTAACTTTATTTTTTCCATAATATTTTCACAGATAAAGTCACAACTACAATTAAAGGTAATATTATTTCCATGAACTCTATAAATACCAACAATCTTAGAGATAAATCCAGCATCACCGCCCAGTAAAGACCTTAAATATATTGAAGAATCATTAACAGTATTCATATTCGAAAAATTTACTTTATCTAAAATTTTTTTATTAAAGACTGCTGTGAAAGTCGAAGCAGGCTTAGCATATCTTAATTGAAAATTCATGAAATATTCTTTACAAGGAATCCTTGTCGGATAGTTTAATTGGAATAAATTTAAGTTATGATCAACACAATCATCTATAATAACATCAGCTGCTATAAAAGCTAGGTCACTATCTATTTCATATCTTTTCATAACATTAGCTAAATATTCATTATCAATAAAGTAGTCATCATCATCCATAAAAATTACATATTCACCCTTACTATACGTTTCATATGCATATAATCTATTTTTAGATGGTCCACAGTTAGAGTCATTTCTATGGTATACAATATTACTATTACTAGAATATTTTTCAGAAACCAACATTTGTGTACCATCTGTTGAAGCATCATCCATAATAATAATACGTATGTTAGTATAACTCTGACTTAATACACTTTCTACAGCGTCAATTAAAAAACTTTTTCTATTATAAGTTGTAATAATTACATCTACCATATCCATTCCTCTAGTAGTAGAATTTTCATTTGTTTTATATTTATATGGACCACTTAAAGATAATTTATATTTTAGTAACCTGTCGATATAGAATTCTGCTACTTGTAGATTTTTGTATTTTTGATAATCATTTTTGATACTAATAAGATTTTTTTTTTCATTATCAGAAAGAATACTCTCTAAGTGTAGATAAACTTTATCTATATATTGTAGGAAATCGATTTGTTCGTGCTGATATTGGTCTACAATAGTAACAATATTTTTAATCATATTATCTCCCCTATGCTATACAATAATAAGAAAGTAATCATGTGTCTTTAAATTAACCTCTCTTGTAATTATTTTTTCTTTATTTCTCGTAAATACTACTTTTAAATAAAGTAGTTTTTTTTAGTTTAGACGCGAAAATATATAATATTTGCTTTCTTTCTTCTCTATTTAAAATTATTAACATATTAAGCAATAATCCAATAATTGAAGTAGTTAGACAAATAATGATTAAAATTATCCAAGAGTCAATTATAATAAATTGCTTAATAAATATTCCTACAAATGATAAAATAATAACACTTATCATTGAAGTCAGAACCTCTGGGAAAAATACATACCATTTCAAATTCAGATATTTAGCGGTAAATGGTATAGTATAAACGATATTTCTAACGAGATTTATAAAAGTACTTACAGCAGCTATAGCAAAAACACCTAAATTTGTAGTTTTTAATAAGATAAAAACTATTAATGTACTAATTCCCCCTGATAACAACAATAGTAAAGAATTAGTTTTGACTTTATTCGTAACAGTAAAGACGTTAAATAAAGGTTGTATCCCACTTAAGAAAACTAGTCCAAAACAGGTAAGTACGGATAAAATTTGTAATATATATGCATTTTCTGAGGGAAGCCATAATTGATAGAACTCTTCTCCATAAACAATCAAAATAACCAATGGAATTGTCAATAAAACTCCACTTATTTTCATTGCTTGTTTCATAGTTGTTTGAATTGCCTTTTGATCATTATGCGCATAATGAATGGTTAATTGGGGCATAAATACATTCGTAATATTTACTGATAAGCTATTTATTGTATTTGGGATAGTTTTTGCTACAGATAATAATCCCATTTCTACTGGTCCGACAAATAAATTAGCTATTAATAAATCTAATCCACTTAGAAGAATATGACCCGCTTTATTAATTGTATTCCATATTCCTGAGGCCACTAATTCCTTAATATATCTTATTTCAAAATAATGATAATCCACTTTAAGCGTAGGCATTAATTTTCGATAATAATAATATTCCCAGTATCTACAATATATAGAGCAAATTAAAGTTGCAATAGCAATGTAATATACTTTCGTATTAAAAAATAAAAATAATAAGAATATTAAAATAATTTTTAAAATATTTGCTTTTAAGGAATAGATAGAATTGAGATATATTTTATTAGTAGAAAACATTGCAACATGCCAATTAGGTAAGATAGTTCCAATAAAGAAATTTAAAAACACGATTATGAAAAGTATTTTCACATCATAAATTAAATGTTCCGGAATATTTATAATATTTTCTAATTGAATCAAACAAAATATAGCTGGACCTAAAAGTAGAATAGATATTATTAGATTTCCAATAAAAACTGCATTATAGTATTTGTTTGCTAATTCATATTTTTTTTGTTGTAAAGCAATTGTAATATATCTACCTGACATAGAATTTAATGCAACCGTAACTAGTGTTGCATAGCTAATAAATGTATGTGCTAAATTAATAAAACCATTAGCATCGACTCCAATTTTTCTTATAATATAAGGAGAGATAAAAAAGCTTATTATTAAATTAATTGCGAATGCAATTAAACTAGTTGATAAGTTTAAAGCCATTTCTTTATTATGTGACATTGCATTACTATTCATTTTTTATTTTCCTTCCATATATGATTTCTATAACCCTATTTTAGTAACTAAAGAATTAAAGTAATCCCTCTCTAAATCTAATATTGTATATTCTTCTAGATTACCTAATTTCTTGATAAGTTCACTAACTTTATTAACTTCTAATTTATCAACTAACTTAATATAGTTTAAATCTTTAATCCATTCATATGTACCTGTTACTTTATGATCAAGAGATTTAGTGACGATACACGGAGTTTTTGTAATTGCACAAAATACCATTCCATGAAGACGGTCTGTAATTACTACCTTCGATTTTCTAAATTCATTAAACATTTCATTTAACTTTTGCGTACGCGATTCTCTATAAACTTTTTCTTTAATAACTGTATCGTAATTAAATATATCTGAATATACTTGACTTAACTCATCAAGAAATTGTTGTTTTTGCTGACCAAGTACACTTTCTTTATCACTTCTTAAACATGTCATAATACTTCCTTCGCGCTGTCGATAGACATATCCTAAACAATCAATTACTTTAATTCTTTTAGCTTTTAATATACACTTAGGAGTAAACTCCTCATCTTCATGTATAATTCCTTCATAAAACTTTAGATTATTCTCCTCTAAGAAGGATCTTTTATATAAATCATCCCATACTTCCATTTGATAATCATTTAATATTACTGATTTATAAAGATATTCCTGTCCAGTCATAACTTCTGAATCAATTAATTCCTGACTTCTTTTCTCTGGTAAAAAGTCACCGTTTGAAAATAGTTTTTTATATCCTCCTACCACAATGTCTAGATTATTCTCAATCGCATTTACATACAACATTGCTATAAAATTTGGCTCAATATAATCATCACTATCAATAAAAGCTATATAATCACCTGTAGCATGACTCAGACCTATATTACATGCAGCAGAGAGTCCTTTATTTTCTTGATTCACTATTAGAAGATTATTTGACTTGATTAAATCATCAATTCGATTGATAGAATGATCTGTACACCCATCATTGACAATAATTATTTCAATATTATCTAATGTTTGATTAACTACAGATTCTACACAATCTCTTATATAGTTCTCGACATTATAAACTGGTATTATAATACTTACTTTTGGTTTTATCATATTTCATCACCACATATTCTTTTCGATAACATTATAAATAAAATTAAGAATATTATTAACTTTTCAATTTTATTTTTACATATCTATCTAATTGTTTATATTTTAATAAAAAGAATCTAATTTTATCTGCTGGATTCATAATTTTATTTCTAAATATACTATTCATGGGTAGATTTTTACATAAAGATTTAAAGTGATTATGGTAATTATCATATATTTTCTTTCTATCGAACTGATATAATTGGACATATTTTATAAACATTGCTACTGTATTTCTAACCTCATATAACTCTAAATATTCTTTTTCATATTCTGATAAGTTTCTTTTTAAATAATCAATAGTTTCAATTAATGCGCTGTTATGTTCAATGACTTTCTGATTATCAATACTTGAAGTTATACTATTTAAATGTCTGCGATATTTATAAAATCGATTTGAACTAAACCCTATTTTATTGGAACTTACAATCACTTTAGCCAGAAATATTACATCTTCGCCAGTAAATATCTCCTCTGAAAAAAACACTTGATTAGTTAATAAATATTTTCGTTTATATAACTTATTCCAAGAATAACATTCAATTTCTCCCTTTAAAAACTGTTGGACTGCTTGTATTTTATTAACAATTTGAATACTATCACACTGTTTTGAATAACTATTTAAATTATCATTGTTATGTACATAATCGTATTCACACACTACACAGTCTAAACTATATTTTTCTATATAATTATACATATTTAAATACATATCCTTTGATACATAATCATCGCAGTCGACGAATGTTATATATTTTCCTAAAGCCTTATTAATTCCTATATTTCTTGCAACCCCAGGACCATGGTTTCTTTTATTCCTAATTAGTCTAATATTTTTAAACTTTTTCATATACTGCTCAACTATATCAATACTTCTATCAGTCGAAGCATTATCTATTATAATTATTTCAATTCCATCCAATTCTTGACCTATTATACTCTCTAAACAGGTAGAAATATACTTTTCACCATTATAAAGAGGAATAATAATACTTAGATTTATCATAATAAATATCCCCGTTTCATAATTAATAAGCTCATATATTAATTTAATCTTCTATAATTTATTACTATCTTATAATAAAAATTGATCCAGCTTTTCAAATTGTCTTTCACTTGACTTCAGTAAAGATTTATTATATATTTTATTTTTTTTAATATTAGTAAATAAATCTTTTATATTTAAATTTTCAATCTCTTTAATATATGTATAATATTCCGCTAACTCTAAATCTAATAAAGAATAATATGTTTTATCGCTATAGATTAATGGATATACACCTTGATTAAACACTTGTGATAAAATGCAAGCATGGAATCTAGTTGCTACTATACTCTCCATTTCACTAAACTTATCTAAGAAGCAATCTATATCTCCGTCATAATCAACAATTGTTACATAACACTGTTCTTCTTCACTAAGATTATTATAAATACTTTGTATTGTATCTAAATCACCTAGATGTTTACAAAAAGAAAATAAAGTAACTTTAATATCTAACCCTTTTGCATAGCAAATAATATCTTTTATTTTTTCTTCGTATATAGCTTTATATTTCTCTAAGCCTCTTATTGATTTTAAATTTATTGGCACAATTCCTAGAGTATTCTCAATCTTTTCTTTCGATTTATGTTTTAGTTGAAAAACAATATCAGGATGTACTCTTACATTATCTAAATCTAAAAATAATGATTTGGAGTATTGATCTCTAAAACAAACATCTTTACACTCTTTAAAAAAGTCAAGATAAACACTTCTAAATACTTCCTCATAATACGGCCCAAAGTTTGCTCCTAAAACAAAATATGGTTTTTGGTGTTTTTTTAATGTACTCAAACATTTTAAACGTTCCTCTAGCTGTGATTTCCATTGAGGTATTTGCATAAAAATAGAACCACCTATATAAATACAAGCATCATATTTTTCAAACTTTTGTTTCTTAATTACTTTATTCTTTAAAAATCTTCTTAGGATATTATACTTATTCAAATACTTATATTTAAATGAGACATTTTTGTAATTTATAAACACATTACGATATTCTTCAGCGCCATTCTTTATTACATAGTCAGTAAAGATAAATTCTACATTAGGATATCTCTCTAATAGAATTTTAACAAATAAATCATCACCTAAATTCTTTGCCATATAAGCATTTACTAATATTTTTTTCACTTAAAATCCTCCCTAGGTATTTTAACGAAATAAAAAGTTCATATAATAGTTTTAAAAATATTTTTGAATCATCTTAGGACAGAATAAAAACAAAATATAAACTCCCTTTTCCTTTATATTAAATTTAGTACTTTTAAATACCCAAAACACATTTTTTATTAACTTCTTCTTAATGCATATTTGCTCTTTTTTATATTTTTCCCTATCTCCATTCATTTTAAAATAATAACTTATTAATCGGCGACAATATATAGATTTTAAATTTGTAATATTAATTTCTTTATAATTTAATTGATAGAAATTAATTAAATCTTCCCATGCTTCTATATCTTCTAATTGTCTCTTATCAAAACTACTGCGTGTACTACTATTTGGTGACATGTAGTAATAATAAAAGTCTGCATATAGTCGAACATAGTTATTACAATTACTATATAAGCCACTTAATAACCTTAAATCTTCAGCAAACTTACCTTCTTCATATCTCAATTGATTCCAAATATTTTTAGAATAAAGTTTATTAACAGGAAAAATAAATGGCAGTATCTCAAAACTATTACAGGAAGCTATTTTAGAAAATATATTACTATATTTATCTATTCGCACCTGTTCCAAAGATATTTCTCCTTTATTACTAAAATCATGCACAATCTCATGCCCAACCTGTACAATATCAGCATTATATTTTAATATTGAATTGTACATAAATTCATACATTTGCATATGAATCCAATCATCACTATCTACGAATCCAATATACTCTCCTGTAGCAATATCTAATCCTCTATTTCTTGCTGCTCCTTGTCCACTATTTTCAATATGCAATGTTTTTATACGTTTATCGATTCTTGCATAATCGTCTATAATTTCTGCACTCAAGTCAGTGGATCCATCATTAACAAGGATTAGTTCAAAATCTTTAAAGGTTTGATTTAAAATAGATTCAATACATCTTTTTAAATATTTCTCTGTATTATAAACTGGTACAATTATACTAATTGCAGGCATCTTTCATCTCCTTTATAGCTTTCTAAATCTTGCTGTACGTTCCTCGACCTCTAGAACAGTCGGCAAATATTTTAATACTGGATATCTTCTAAGATTACGATTAAATTTTCGTAACCACTTATAATTATATTTTAAGTTTGAGTTATCCAACTCTATTACTGGTAATTCATCCTTATAGATTCGCTGAAGTTCATCATTCCAACGTTCACAAATCTTCAAAATATCAAATTTTTCGCGAACATATTGTGCTCCATTTTCACCTAATCGTTGATTTAATTGATTATCTTTTAATAAGGTAACAATGGTCTGTGCTAATTGTTCTTTATTCGAAAATAATAGACCTGTTTGTTGATCTAAAACAGTGTTTAATAACCCATTTTTTTTCACTGTAACTACTGGTATACCTAAAGCACTAAATTCAATAGCACTAATGCAGAATGTTTCTCCAAATCCAGAAGGGTTAGCGATTCCGACTTTACACTGGCTTATTAAATCTGTTTTTGATTTCCCATTTAAAACACCGCAGAATTCAACACTTCTCATAAGATTTCCATCATTGTCTAATAAGTAGGGAATAAATCGTTTTTCATAATCTGGATCAGCAATTCCAAAACTACCGATTTCCGCCTCTTTATTATATAAGACAGCTCCTCCAAGTACATAGAGTTTAGCATCAGGTACCTCTTTAACAACCTTTGGCCAAGCTTCAGCTAAAAGATGAAATCCTTTAGTTAGACGTAACCCACCCATAAAACAAACTGCATTTTCTTTATTTATATTTAAAGATTGTTTTATTTCATACGTTCTAAAATCTAATGCATTATAAATATATGTTGACTTTTCAAAGGCTTCATGATCCATTAATTTATGATACTGCTCTTTACTGACACAAATATTACGCTTTAAATATTCACATTCCATGATATATTTTAATGAGAGAAGACTTTCATAATTATGTGACCACATAACCGATTTAACTTTTAAGTTATCAATTAAGTTGAATAATGTTTTATCGTGATATGGTCCCTTAAAAATAAAAATATCTCCATTTATTTCTTTACAAATCTTGACTCCCTCTAATGCATCTTGACATTGAACACATTCTAAGGAATCTGGCATACTATCAATAAATGGCGCCAATAAAATAACTTTCAAATTTGAGTAATATTTATTCAAATAATAAGCAATACTCCAAATCATAAATTCTGTGCCGCCAATTCCAGGATTTCCATTATCAGGATTAGAAAAATCTCGATCATTTAAACTACCATTTTCAACAAAGAAACATACTTTTATCATTTTTTCATCACCTTTTTCATAACCAATAGAAAATTATATGCCCCTATCAATCGCATAATACTATAACTAATCATAACCTTTTTTGACTTTTCATATAATAATACCTTTTTTGTATTATCGATAACTTCTTTAGATTGGGCTAAATATTGTTTATTTTTTAAAGTAGGCAGAATCAATAAATCTCCCCAATACATTTGAGCTAAATCTTGCAAAATAACTGAATCAGCCAAGACTTCTCTAGCGATAAAAAATTGCAACAATTCAGAAGCTAATTTCATGCGATCTATTGCTTTTTTTAAAATTATAGTTTCATCTTTTGTTGTAATAGTCGAGTTTTCTCGCATACGGCGCATGTACCAACGATTAAAATATGAATAAACACTTGATGCATGATAGAGAACTCTAGCACTCCACTCTACATCTTCATGAAAATATCCTTCTTTAAATAATATTTGATGTTTAGTTAGAAAAGATTTTTTACAAATCTTCTGATATGGCGCATGATAATAGGATTTTCGACTAATTAATAGTTCTAATAACTGTTGACCAGTTAATTCTTCAATTTCTTCCTGGGTAAATTGTAATGATAAATCTTCAATAATCTCTCTAGTTTCATCTTCGAATCGACAATACGAGGTATAAATAACTTCACATTTTTTCTCTTGAAAAATCTGAATAAACTTTTCAATACAAGCTTGATCAATTAAATAATCATCGCTATCCATAAATAAAATATAATCTCCTGTTACTTTTGATAAACCATGATTACGTGCCGTTGCCTGTCCTTTATTTTCCTGACTAAAAACTTGAATTCGTGAATCCTTCTTGGCGTATACTTCACAAATATCTAGGCTACTATCTGTTGACCCATCATTAATTAAAATAACTTCGATATTCTCATAAGTTTGATTTAAAAGACTATCTAAGCACTCCTCCAACCATGCTTCAACATTATACACAGGAATAATAATGCTCATCTTCTCATTCATATTATTCTCCTAACAACAGTTCAATTTGATGAATACAATAATCTGGATCAAAGAATGGGACTCTTTTTTTCGATTTTTCTCGGTAATAAGATAATAAGTCCTCGTTAGTTAATAATTGCTTTAGGCCTTCATAAAGTCCATCTTCACTGTTATCTACTAATAATCCATATTCTCCAAAGTCTAGTAATTCATTTGGACCCGCACAGTTGGTACTAATAATCGGTAATCCTAAAATCATCGCTTCTGCAATGACAAGTGAAAAGCCCTCATTTACTGAAGAACAAACAAATAAATCACCTTGTTTAATGTATTGGTATGGATTTTCTTTGAATCCTAATAATTTAACATTCGTTAATTGATATTTTTGAATTAACTCCTCCAGTTGTGGACGCCCCCAACCTTCACCTAAAATCCATAACTCATACTTAAAGTTTTCTTGATTGAGTTGATGGCACACATTTAAAAGGCGTTCATATCCTTTTTGTCCTACTAAACGTCCACTTGTCACCAGTAACGGTTTATCCGAAGGTTTAGTAATATCATTTACATATTCATTTCCCTTTTTAATAATCTCTTCACCAATAATAGGATTATACTTAACATGCAATTGCTGATCTTTAAAATCGTCTCCAAACAATTCAATAAAACCTACTTTAGCACTATTCGAAACGAAGACTAAATCATCAAATTTTTGATAACATTCTTTTTCTAACTGAAGATTATTCCTAAATGTTTTAGCAGTCCAATGTCCATTAGATAAATCAATATGAACCCAGGCTAGTTTACGACTATCTTTATTAGTAGATGCTCCAATGATCTTTGTAGCACGTCCTTCTAAAAAAGCAATCTCAATATCATACTTCTCACGAATTCCTAATTGATATAGTAATCTCCCGCTACTTTTCTCTACAAAAGGATGAAAAATACGACTAATTCCTTTAATATTAGGAAAAATTGATTTATATTTTATATCTGTTCTTAAGTCTTTCTTGCGAACCCCATAATCCCAAATACTCATCACTGTAATATCATATTTATTGATATCCATATGATTAATTAAATCAATGAATACCTTTTCTACTCCACCACCGGCAAAACTCTCTAATAGAAAGAGTACTTTTTTCTTCACTCCCTCTCACCTCCCAGTATTTTAATATTTCATGAAATTTTTAGATTTAGCTAAACTATAAACAAAAAGGCTGTTATTACGTTTCATTGATTTTAATACTAGATTTGTAAATCTAGATTTTCCTTGATGAACATAAGTCATGGGTTGTTGAACAGTTTGACTTTGCAATATCTCCTTAATTTGCTGCTTTTTCTCTTTAGGTGTTAAGGGACACTTCTCATGGAAGTACATTTCAAAGCATTCAATCACTTGATGAATATAGATGGAAGCGAGTTGTTTTTTATTTTCTTCTGCATAGATTCCAAATTCTTTGAACATCTCAACAACTCGCTCATATCGATACGTCCTTACTTTGAATTTTTCAGGGTGATATCGATTCACAATCGTTTCTTCGAATGTTTTGATGTAGTGATAATACGATTTTTTGGTTAATGTCAAACGATTTAACTGTTTAAAGACATCGATGTTAAAGTTGGTATCTTGATCAATGGGTAACCATTCTGTAAAATGAAGGTTATTTTCTTTTAAAAAGTTTAGATTATATAGTTTGTTATGTGTGTAATTAAATAACATGTTATTAATAATATCCATCATTACCTCTTTGATTTCCTGCTTACCCGTTAAGACAGCATTTTGATAGTAATCTTCTTTATATAAGACTTCTCCATTTTTTAAAGAGATATCATACTTAAGTCCACACATAACGACTTCAGCATTTGTTGACTTTGCTAACGTATATTGTTCTTCTAACATATTTAACTCACAATAATCATCAGCATCGACTAATTGAAGATATTCCCCTTTTGCTAAATGAATGCCTGTATTTCGAGCAATACAAGCCCCTTCATTCTTCTTATCAACAACAATAATACGAGAATCTTTTTGTTCATACTCACGACAAATATCAATACTGCGATCCTTTGAACCATCATTCACTAAAATTAACTCAATTTCTTTTAGTGTTTGATTTAAAATGGACTCAATAGAACGCTTTAAATGCTTTTCAGCATTGTAAACTGGCATGACTACACTAACTTTTATCTCCATCTTTTCTTCCCTTTCCTTAATAAAGTAATCAAATTAAAGCAAGACATAATGAGGATAATCGATTTAAATTTCACTAATATCTGTGTTAATTTCAGCATCTTATTAGATGTTTTTACTTCTTTTGCACATGATTGTACATATTGACGATTAATGATTGCTTTAATTTCTTTTCTCTTATCTTTATATTTTAGTTTACAGTCTTCATGGTAAAGATTGAGCCAAGCTGAGAACACTCCTCCTAAGTGGTTCTCCATTAAAATCAACTCATTTTGTTTCGTATCATAATTCATCTGTTTTAAGAACTGTTCTAGTTGCTCGTGAATCTCTAGTCCCTTTTCATACATCTTCTCAACATATTGATAGGTAATACTATTATTTTGACGTCGAATATAGTCATACAATGTCTCATTAATAAATGAAACCTTTTGTATATGCTTAAAATATTCTAAGTTAAAGATGAAATCTTCTCCCGTTATTAACTGTTCTGGGAAAGTAATCTTGTACTCATCAACAATTTTTCGTTTATACAATTTATTCCATAATGGATTAAACAGCCCACTATTAATGAAAGACATGATGCACTCACTCATATCTATAACATCTAAGTAATCAGATAGATAAAAAAGCTTCTCTACTTGTTGAACAATCTCTCCATTTACTTCCTTTATCTCATTGTAACCACTAACTACTAAGTCAGCATCTGTGGTTTGAATTTGATAAACTAATTTCTCTAAGAAATGTTTATCAAAACGATCATCTGCATCGATAAAGGCGAGATATGCTCCTCTTGCCTTTTGAAGTAGCTTATTTCTCGTAGCTGATATCCCTTGATTAGATTGATGAATCACTCGAATTCGTGTATCACGTGAAGCCAATTGCTCACAAATTTCACCACTCTTATCAGTTGATCCATCATTAACTATAATCATTTCCCAATTAGCCAGTGTTTGTTGACGAACTTGTTCTATTAATTCTTTCAAGTAATTTTCTGCATTATAAACCGGAACTAAAACACTAATTAAAGGATCTCTCACTTCATTCATCCCCCTTTCTAGCTTTGAACTATTTGACGAATTGTTGTCTTTAATCGATAACAACACATAATTAATAAAGTTGATTTGATACTCATTAATCTAGCAATTACATTTACAAACTTTGAACTCTCTACATGTTTACAAGACTGCTGAACCTTTTCATGTTCTAAAATCGCCTTAATATACGTATATCGAGATTCAAACGTATAAGTTAAATTCGGATTATACGTATTATTAATACATGAAGCAACATCTGTGATATATTTCGATTGTAGTAAATGCTCACTGCGCTCATTCCATACTTTCCAATTTTTTAGTAATTGGATCAACTCATTATTAACATCTGTGAAAATATCGAACATATTAGTTGGAAGTTTCTGAGCGACTCCCTCTAGATTACTTACTCGGTAATTATAAGTATGATCATTAATAATAACTAATGAATCAATCTTATCAACATAGGCGTTATTAAAAGCTAAATCCTCATATTTAGGTCTATTAGGGAATCTTAATTGATACTTTTCAATAATCTCTCGTTTATATACTTTGTTATGAGGTGCATGGGACACCCCATTCACAGCAATATCGACATACATCTCACGAATCGCTTGTCTCGAATCATATCGATTAGCAGGATAATAATAATCAACCTTCATAGATTCCATACTATCTCCTTTAAAGTAGCAATTATGTGAACACCCAATTAGCCAATCATACGATTCAATCGACTTAACATAAATCGCTAAAGATTCTAGCTCTAACCAATCATCAGAATCTACAAATAAAACATATTCTCCTGTTGCATAGTTTAAACCAACATTTCTTGCTTGTCCTGCTCCTTGATTTAACGTATGAAATACTTTAACTCGTTTGTCATTATTAGCATATTCATCACAAAGAAAGCCACTTTGATCCGTTGAACCATCATTAATCAATAAAACTTCCATCTCTTGATAACTTTGCTTTAATAGACTCTCCATACAATTAGGAAGATATTTTTCTGCATTATAAACAGGAATAATAATACTAAATTTAGGTGTTATCATCTTAAACCACCTCTAAAAGAGCGATCCATTTTGAAATAATTTCATCGATCTCAAATTTCTTAATATCTACTAAAGTTCTTGAACTAAATTCTTTTCGTAATGAATCATTAGATAATAACTTATTTAATTTTTCAATCATTAATGGAATATTATTATCTTCAACTAAATAACCATTCTGCTCATTTAAAATCAAATCTCTCGGTCCAGTCTGACAATCAAAGCTAACGATAGGTAATTGATAACTCTTTGCTTCAAGTAGTGTCATCGGTAGCCCTTCGTATCGTGAAGTCATCACATATAGACTACTATTACGGTAATAAGGTTCCATCTCTTTTTGATTACCATCTAAAATTAAACGATTCTCTAAGTGGTATTCTTTAATCTTTTGTTCAAGCAACGCTCGATCTTCACCTTCGCCAATAATCACCCATGTCCAATCGGGATGTTTTGGTAAGACATCTTTAGCAACTTCACACAATAAATCAAATCCTTTTTGATATGTTAAACGCCCCACGCTTAAGATTTGTTTACTATCTGTATTATACGGTTGAGCTTCAACTAACTGAATCGGATTATAAATACATGTCACTTTATCTGAAACATTTAAACTTTGGCTATAATTTTGACGATCTTGCTCCGTTAATGTAACGATATGATTTGAAAAATACTTCGTTAGCTTTCGTGATAAATCACGTAATTTTGAGCCATTATTCGAGTAATAGTTAAAATGCTCCCAAGAAATAATTCGTGTTTTTGTAAAACGAGTCGCTGGGATGGTATATAGGTTACAAATCACATCGACCTCAATCAAGATATCAATGGCATGCTTTTTTATATACTGACGAATGCCACTCACTACTTTAAAATAATCTCGTTTTAAATTAATGGTTGATTGTCTTAAAACAGAATCATGATAAACAGTTGTCTCTAATTCAAAGAAACTGCTCATCTGTTCATTCGTCACGCTTAAAACATGAATTTCATAATAAGGATTTTTAGAAAGTTCATTGGCAATCATTGCTGTTACTCGTTCTGTTCCTCCAGTACGAGACATATCTCCATTTAAAAAACAGATTTTTTTCATTCAATCACCTCTTCCTTTTCGTGATTCAAATCTACCTTATTCTTAATTGCTATCATTAATACTAAAGTAAATGCCATCAACTTATTTCGATGACGAATAGCTGTCCCAGTATTTAATGTTCCCATCCCATACACAAATCCACCTAGTATGATGCAAAGCACCAATAACCTATAACGACTATCTATCTTTTTATAATTCTTAACAAATAAATAGGTGGTATATATCCATAAACTTGAGTCTAAAAGAAAAGTAATGATATCCATTCCACCTCGAATTAGCCAAGGCATTGGTGAATAAATTAAGTAAAATGCTTTAACAGGACCGGCAAATAAGAAATCAAGCGGTGTTTCTACTTTTAAGTTAGTTAGATAAGCAGATCCCCCTCCTGTTTCGGCATTCGTTTTCTGAATATATTCCTGACCTGCTTCAGAACCTATAAAGGCTAGAAATACAATGGATACCATCGTAATACAGGTAATATTCAATCCATTCATCTTAATTTTATTTTTTTGACGATCATAAAAAATAAAGGCATATAAATAAGAAACTGCTACCACAATTATCCCTTCATGGTATTTAGCACCAATAAGAACAGCTAAAATAGCTATCATCATATCAAATAATCGATAATCCTTCGTCCACTTTAAGAAATGGTAAATAGACAGTACAACAAAATAATAAATACTTCCTTCTCGTAATAGAGCATAACTCATTAAAAACGGAATAGGTGCATACACCCAGATAAAGGTCATTATTTTTTTATTTGTCAAGGTTAATCTCATTAAATCTGCTATATCAAGTAGTTTAGTAGCTGCTAACATAACAAATGAAATATTCAAAAAATGTCCCCAAAACTGATAAGGTCCAAAAATATAATAAATAACCCCTAAAACTTGTGAATAAAAGCCGGTAAAGTGCTCAAGTAAGACATCTGGCAATGCATTAGCAGTTTCTACTGCTAACCTATGGAATGTTTGTGAATCTGTTGTATTAAAAGGGAGCCAAGCGACAGTACGGTCATAATATAATGCTGCCATTCTTAACATGAGCCCCCCTACTAAAATCATGAAGAGGGTTTTATCATCAGATTTTTTATAAAAATACAAAACAAAAAATAAGACATTTAAGACAATATAGAAAATAGCAAGTAATTCACGGTCTAAAATATCTTGAGTCGTGAAACTAATAAATCCTTCAGCCAATAATAATATTAAATAATATCGCATCTCTCTAACCTACTAAGCCTTGATAAACAGCCTTTAATGACTGATTATACTCTTCTAAACTAAATTTAGATTGAACATGCTGCTTACCTATTTTAGCAATCTGTTGACGAATTTTTGAATCGTTCTTTAGATCCATTAACTGCTCAATGAATTCAATACGCTGTTCACTTTCAATTAAAATTCCTGTTTCTTTATCTATAATCACTTCACTGATACTTCCAACATTCATACTAATCGTAGGAACGCCACTACCAACAGCTTCGAGTAAAACCATCGGTAATCCTTCATATAAAGAAGGTAAGAAAAAGATATCGATTAACTGATAAAATGGGTAAACATTTGATTGGAATCCTGTGAAAATAAATAAATCTTCTAATCCAACTTCCATGATTAATTGTTTAATTTCATCTTCTTGTTCACCATTTCCAACAATTAAAAACTTACAATTTTCAAACTGATTCTTATAATTTTTTAACACTTGAATAAATGGAATCATTCCTTTTTGCTCAGATAGTCGGCCAATATAACCAATAATCGTCTGGTCAGTAGGAATATTGAATGCTTTTCGAACCTCATCAATTTGTTGTTGCGAGGTTGTCCCTAGGTTACTTGCATCAATGGCATTCGATAAAATACATGTTTTCTTCGTGTTAAAGTAAGGTGCATACTGTTCATAATAATCATAAACGATTTGTCCACAAGCAATATTGAAATCATATTTAGGACGAATAAAACGATCAATACGTTTATGAACTCCATTACCTTCTAGCCATGGATAACAATTATGAATATGAGAAACAATTTTCACCTTTAATCCATATCTTTTTTTCGTCAAATAAGCACTTAAAGAAGCAATATTATCATGTGCATGAATAATATCAATTTGCTTTTCCTCAATAAATTGATTTAATTGTTTCATTACTTTAGGTAGTTGTTTAATTGAAAAGTTTAAATGACTCGTTTGAATTCCTTCTTTTTCAAACACCGCTGCTAAATCAGGTCCACCTGTTATAACATAGGACTCAACTCCAAACATATGCTTACAAATCAATAACCCCATCCGTTCGGCACCGCTTAACTTATTCATCGGTAACAAATGTAAAACTTTAATCACCTTATCCCTCCTTTACATCTGTGTATAAATTTGTTTTAACTCTCGTAAAATAGAGTCCACCTCATAAGACTTAAGATGCGGACTTAGTTCAAATTCAGATTCACGATTGTGATACAGCAATTCGATTTCCGTAGCTAATCCTTTTTCATCTCCAACCAAGACTTTGGCTCCAACTGTTTCGTCCACAATAATATCTCGACAACCTCGAATATTCGTTCCAATCATTTTGCGTCCACAAGCCATGAGTTCCATTAAATTACGTGGAAGCCCTTCACGATAAGATAAGAGCACTCCAATATTTGAAACATTAATAAGTTCATTAATATCCGTACGGAAGCCTAAAAATTGAATTTGTCGATTCAATCCTCGATTATTGACTTCTTGTTGAAGCTCCTTTAATTTATGGCCTTCCCCAACTAATAAGGCTTTAATTTGTGGATATTTATCTTTTAATAACTCCATCGCTTTAATGAGTTGGATTTGATTTTTATTTTCATTAAGTTCAGCAATCATAATAATAACGAAATCATCTGGATTTAACCCGAGTTCTTGACGCTTTCTTAGGTTCTGCTCTTCAGGTAGAATTTTATAATGGGATAAATCTAAGCCGACCCCATTCATTAAATACGCCTTTTTAGGTCTAAGTTTTTTGATTGTGATGTCATAGTCCTCTTGATTAATGGTGATCGTGACGTCTGTTAGTTTAGCCATCACTTTTTCAATCGGATAATAAAGGAGCCACCCAATTTTTGGTCCGCCTTTTAAAAAGTGATAGCCGTGAGCGGTATAAATCGTTTTAATTTTAGGAAAGCGAAGCTTTAACAAGCGACCAAATAAAGAGGCTACTGGTGTATGAACATGAACGATGTCATATTGCTCTTTTTTTTGAATTTGAATTAATTTAGCAAAAGCCTTTATATTTCCTGGGTGAAGAGGATTTCTTCCAAATGGAATATTAAAGACTTTTACTCCACGCTCTATTAAAGAAGAGTCGATTGGTTTATCAATACAAGTCGCGATATCAACTTGGTATCCTTCATCAAGTAACATTTGAATATGTGGGACTAAAAAGGCATTAATCGTTCGGCTAACCGTTGTAATATAAAGTACTTTTTTCATCTCATCACCTACCGTAATTAACGACGCTTTTTACGTCCTTTAGGCTGTGCCCCTTCTTCATATTGATAATAATATTTCGAATAGCCTTTTGTTTTCTCTTCACAATCATTTAATACAGTTCCAACAATATTGGCATTGATTTTATCAAGTTCTTGATAAGCAGCTAAAACTAATTTATTTTTTGCCATTCCTTCTCGAACAACGAGTACTGTTCCATCCGCTTTTAAGGCTAATAACTGTGGATCCGTTACCGATAAAACAGGTGGGGTATCAATGATAATATAGTCATATTCTTCTTTTAACTGATTTAATAACTGCCCCATTGCTTCTGAACCAACAATTTCTGCTGGATTTGGTGGAATTTTACCAGCTGTCATGACATGAAAATACTCATTCACCTTTTGAATGACTTCTTTTAACTGTAACTTATGAACAATTCCATCTGTCAATCCGATTTGATTCGATAAATTCAATTTTTTATGAATCGTTGGTTTTCTTAAATCGGCATCCAGCAGTAAAACTTTTTTATTCATTTCACTCATTGAAAAAGCTAGATTTGAAGCAACTGTTGACTTTCCTTCACCTGGAACCGAACTTGTGATGACAATAGTTTGTAATTCTCGATCCACCGATGAGTATTGTAAGCTTGTACGAAGAGAACGATAAGCTTCTGAAGATAATGATTTTTTTGAGCGATGATAAGCCATAACTTATTTCCCCTCCTTTTCATCAACATGTGGTAATGCTCCTAGCACTGGAACTGGTAAGAGCTTTTCTAATGTTTGTTTTTTACGAATCGTATCATCTAAATAATCAAGCACTAAAATTAAACCAATTGAAGCAATGATCCCAACTACCAAAGCTATCATAATTACTTTTGTCTTTGCTGGTTCGATTGTGAAAACTTTCACACTATCAATTACCTGTACTTTGGCATTTGGCATAATATTAGCGGCTTGTTTCGAGTACTCATTTGTCAAAGCCTTTAATACATCACGAGCAATAATTTGATCATAGCTCGTATAATTAATTTCTAAAATAGGTGAGTTTTCAGCTGATGAAAAGCTTAGCCCCCCACGAACAGCACTAGCTGAAAGGTCTAATGAATTTTTACTCAATGTCTCATCTAAAAAATCATCAATCAAAATGATTTCCTTAAAAGTAGACATAAAACTTGAATAAGATTGCATCTGTTCAGAAGTATATGTACTCATAACATTCGAAGAATCTCCAACATAAACTTTAACACGTGCACGATACATCGTATCCATCGTTGTTGCATAAAGGATACCTAATAACGTAGTCACCATTGTTATCCCAATTAATACCCATATTTTCTTTTTAAACAATTCAAAGAGTTCTTGTATTTCTAACGTTCTTTCTTCCATATGACACTCCCTTAATTCATAAATAATTGCTTAATTAACATGATAATAAATATTTGCTGCTCTTTAGTCATCTTTGTATCACTTGGTAAGCAAACCCCACGATTAAAGTAATCTTCTGAAACCGGAATCTCTTCACATGCTGTAAAGAATGGATATTGATTAAAGATTGGTTGCAAATGCATTGGCTTCCAAACAGGACGTGATTCAATATTTTCTTTTTCTAACGCAATCATGATATCAAGTGGTTTAACTTTAGATGTTTCTTTTAGTGTCATCACTGATAACCAGTAGTTCGACTCTCCAAAGTCACAAATATTCATCATTTCGATGTCTTCAATATCCTTGAAACCTTCTTTGTATGTTTCATAGATTTCTTTTTTCTTCGCAATACGGTCATTTAATACCTTAAGTTGGCCACGTCCAATTCCCGCTACTACATTTGACATACGATAGTTATAACCAATTTCTTTATGCTCATAGTGACGTTCAGCCTCACGAGATTGGGTCGCCCAGAAGGTTGCCTTTTTTGTATACTCTTCGTTGTTTGAAACCATCATCCCTCCACCTGAAGTCGTGATGATTTTGTTTCCGTTAAACGAATAGATCCCAATATCGCCAATCGTTCCACTCATTTTTCCTTTATAAGTAGCTCCGAGAGACTCTGCTGCATCTTCTAAAATCGGAACATCATATTGTTGACAAAGTTCTAAAATAGGATCCATATCAGCACTTTGTCCATATAAATTAACGACAACCACTGCTTTTGGAAGCTGGCTATTCTTTTCTGCCTCTTCAAACGCTAATTTTAGTGCTTTCGAACACATATTCCATGTTGCAGCATCACTATCGATAAACACAGGTGTCGCTTTTTGATAAAGAATGGGATTGCATGAAGCCGAAAACGTTAGTGTCGAACAAAAAACAATATCGCCTTCACCCACACCTAATGCTTTTAATCCTAAATGAATGGCAGCTGTTCCACTCGATAAAGCAGAAGCTGACTTCACACCAACATATTCTGATAATTCTTTTTCAAAATTCGTCACATTTGGGCCGAGTGGTGCCACCCAGTTCGTGTCAAAGGCTTCTTTCACATATGCCTCTTCATAGCCTTGTTCACTCATGTGAGGCGAAGCCAAATAAATACGCTCGTTCACTTCTCTCTCCTCCTTCGACTAGTATTGTTTAATTACTTTAGCTGGTGTTCCAACCGCAACGACTTGATCAGGGATATCGGTAATAACTGTTGCTCCCGCTCCAATCATCGATTGCCTCCCGATCATTTTTCCTTGAATGACTGTTGATCCCGCTCCGATATGAGTCAGTGGTTTAACTCTGACTGTTCCACATAACGTGGCGTTTGGTGAAAGATGAACATAATCACCAATCAAGTTATCATGCTCAACAATTGCTCCCGTATTGATGATGACATGCTGACCAACTTTACTATTAGCATTAATAACGACATTTGGCATGACCACAGTCCCATCGCCAATTTCAACCTGACTTCCAATGATTGCACTTGGATGAATCGCAGTAAAAAACTTCAAGTAACTATATTTTTCACTTAACTTATAACGGATTTCATTTGAACCAATGGCAATAATGAAATAGGTATTTTCTTCATTAAAATCATTAGCTTCTAACGTTGAGCCAAGGATGGGATAACCCACGCACTCTGTTTTGTTTGAGTCATCGAGCAAACCTTTAATTTTAATCTTTTCACCTTTAGCGATTTGAGCTTTTAAAATATCGATAATAACAGCGGCATGACCGCCTGCTCCAAGTAAAATAATTTCTTTCATATTAGTTCATCCCATTAAATTTTTCCATTGTGACATGACCTTCTTGGCTAATATCCGCTTGCCCAAGCACTTTAGCGACCGTTTGCCAAAGAATCTTTAAATCTAAACCTAAACTGTAATGTTTGACGTAATAGACATCTAGTTCAAACTTCTTCGACCATGAAATATTATTTCGACCATTTACTTGAGCATATCCGGTAATACCAGGGCGAACATCATGACGCTTCATTTGTTCCTTCGAATAAAGAGGGAGGTACTCCACAAGTAGTGGACGTGGTCCAACTAAACTCATGTCTCCCTTTAAAACATTCCAAAGTTCAGGCAATTCATCTAAACTACTTTTTCTTAAAAAATTCCCGAAGCTAGTTAAACGGTATTCATCTGGAAGTGGATTTCCTTGTGGATCAGTGGCATCTTTCATTGTCCGAAATTTCACCATTTCAAAAATTTCACCATCGAGCCCTACACGTTGTTGACGAAATAAAATCGGCGATCCTAACTTTAATCGAACGAGAAGCGCCACTACTAATAAAATAGGAGAAGCGACGATTAATCCAATTAAAGCAATGATAAAATCTAACACTCGTTTAATTCGTTGCTGCATGATACTCAACTCCTTTAGTGGCATATTCTCGTTTAGAAGCATGATCAACTACTGTAGTAGTTAGTTTATGGTGATCCGGTTCTTGATAAGTCGGCACAACTTCTTTCAACTTGTTTTTCAACTCTTGAATTCCTTTTGTTGTCGCAACTTGTAATAAATCTTGAATCTGTGCTTTAACGGTTGTTAACTCAAAATCACCGGGTTGACCAATAAAGATTTTTTGATGACGGGTTTGTGTTAAGCCTTCCTCATCCATGAGTAGTTCTTCATACAGTTTTTCTCCTGGTCGAAGTCCGGTAATTTCGATTGGGATTTCGACATGAGGCTCATAGCCTGATAGTTTAATTAAATTTTCCGCTAAGTCATAAATTTTAACCGGTTTTCCCATATCAAGCACAAAGATTTCGCCCCCTTGTGCAAATCCTCCTGCTTGAAGCACGAGTTGGGCGGCTTCAGGAATCGTCATAAAGTAACGGGTAATGTCTTTATGCGTTAACGTCACCGGTCCACCTTTGGCAATTTGCTTTTTAAACAGTGGCACGACCGATCCATTTGACCCAAGTACATTTCCAAACCGAACCGCCACATATTCCGTTTCACTTTTTGGATTGATCGCTTGAATAATCATTTCGCATAAACGTTTCGTCGCCCCCATGACATTTGTTGGATTCACGGCTTTATCAGTTGAAATCAAGACAAATCGTTTCACCCCATGTTCATGCGCGAGTTCAGCACAGTTTAACGTTCCGATGACATTATTCTTAATCGCTTCAGACGGGCTCACTTCCATGAGTGGCACATGTTTGTGTGCGGCGGCATGAAATACGACATTTGGCTGGTACGTTTGATAAATTTCTTCTAATCGGTGACGATCTCGAACCGAGGCAATTAATGTCACCAATTTTAAATTAGGATATTGTTGTAATAATTCATTTTGTAAATCATACGCATTATTTTCATAAATATCTAAAATAATCAGTTGTTTGGGATTAAACTTCACAATTTGACGACAAAGTTCCGAACCAATTGATCCACCACCACCCGTCACCATCACAACTTGATTTTCTAGATAATCACTAATACCCTCGTGGTCAAGTTGAATCGATTCACGTGACAGTAAATCTTCGACTTCTACGTCACGAATCATGCCTACATTAAACTTGCCATCAATAAGTTCAAATAAGCCAGGCATCATCTTCATCGTCACATTTAAATTTTTAGCTTTCATCGTCACAGATTTTAAGACCGATTCATCAATTTGAGAAATCGCAATAATCAACTCTTCAATCTGATATTGATCCATCACCGTTTCCAAATCTTCACTTGTTCCAAAGACAGGAATTTTTCCAATATACGTCCCTGTCTTTTCACGATCATCATCAATAAATCCGATAATTTTCTTTCCAAGATGAGGATTGCGGCGATATTCGTTTGCTACTAAGCTTCCCGCCATTCCAGCACCATAAATTAATGTTCGTTGCAATGTCCCCTCTGTTAATTGTGCACGTGCGATGATGAAGCGACGAAGCAAACGCCATTCAATCCGGATTCCGTTACAAAAAATCATCGCTAAAATGCCAGCCAGAAGCGTAACCAGAAATGGAATACGCATTGGAAGAAGCATCGAAATCATTAAATTAATCATGGTTCCACCAACAAAGGATAACGTTCCAAGTGTAAAATCTTCAATTCCCGCTAACGTCCAAATACTTTGGTATTGTTTCATGCTCCACTGGCATGCAAGCAAGACTAGTACAGCAATCACTAATTCACCTTTAAAGTTTAAAGCTATCCCAATCATCTCACTCAATAAATTCCCTTCCATATAATAACGAAAGATAATCGCTAAAATATAAGAAAAAATAATCAAACTTCCATCGACGCCCATTAAGATAAGTTTTTTAATCGGACGCTTTCTTAAAATCGTGCCCTCTAAAATCAACTCTCCCATGTGTACCTCCTTTATTTATCAATCACCTTTTTATGAAATGAATAAAGTCTCTCACTCCTAGTGAGATAACCTGATAATCAGGATAGTTGCCTACTATATATAAACAGATAAGTATTCTACATCTAAGGTGGCAAACAAAACTACTGATATCCTTTC
>JAUMTV010000283.1 GCA_030531025.1 Turicibacter sp. | reverse complement strand
CATAGCTGATTGCACACTATTCTGAATATACTTACCAACTTTGGATAAAGCGAACAATCCTACAACAGATTTAGTTATCGAGCTAATCGCGCTCTTGACTTTATTGACATTTTTATTGACTGAATCTGTCATGCTCTTCACTTGATCTTGTACCTTTTTTATTTCTTCATTGAACTTTTTAGTATTAGCTTCCATCACGACCTGTAATGTTTCTAAAGTAACAGTACTACTCATTTTTTGCTCCTCCTTTCTCTTTTAACTGCGTATTATGCCAAAAGGCGAAATCATCCATCTTAGCTTTGTAATAACTTAGTTCATGTTCAGCTGTTGTAAGTTCAACCTCTTTTGACTCTTCTGTGAAGAGATTTGGATATAGTTGCTCTAATGATGTGATTTTTGCATCCTTGCTGAATAATAAAGCAACATATTCACCAATTTGTCGTGCTAACATAGCATTAAATACCGCATCTACTTTCAGCCGCTGTTTCAACTTTTCAGACTCAAAATCCTGCTTACGGCGATAACTCTCGATAAGGTCGTAAATCTCCGCAAGACTCAATTCCCAAAACAAAAAGGGCTCATATCCCATATCTAAAAAGATTGGATATAACCCTTCTATTAATTCTGAATAAGTTGTTACAGTGCTTCTTGAATTTTCTCTTGATTCATCTCCATCTCCTGAATTTGTTTCGTCGTGAAAAAACCCGAAACTTTATAAATGTCCATGAAAATTGTAGCGAAAAACTCAAGTTGTGAGCCGCCTTCCTCTAAATATTGATCAAATAAATCATCAACATTCGAGCGTTTAATATTCGAGTTCCAATCTTTCATCGCACCATGAACAATTGTTAACATGATACTTAACGGTGGCATTCCATCTGTGCCGAATACAGCGACTAAACTTCGACCTAGTTTTTCCTCTAATTGAGAGATCGTTGCCGTTTTTAATTTTAACTTATATTCAATTCCGTTTACTTCCCAAATTGCAAATGGTTTTTTAGACATTTTTATTCCTCCTACTCTGGATCAACAGTTGTAATAGCACTTTGTAATGCCATCTTAAGCGTGAACTCCATTGCACTATTTACTGCACCACTGCCAAGCTTTACGCTAACTTGTGCATTCCATTGAAATTTCGTCCCATCAGGGAATGTCATTTCAAATGATAAGACTTTTTTATCAGCTGCAGCTTTGCGCATAACACGATATGGAGATGATTCAGTTTTATTTTCATACTTAAATTTATACTCTAAATCTCCAGGATCACCAATTCCGTATTCATACTGTTTAACCGAATCAGATAAACATGTATTTTCTACTTTTTCAGGTTCATCTCCCAATTCAGGAACTTCTTTTAATCCCGTTAAGATAGTGTAAGACGAACCTCCACCCAATTCCTTATAACCTAACGTAATTCCATTAGCTAACATTTAATCAACTCCTTATCTTAATAATTTTGATAAACCAATTCTGTTTCGTTATCAATGATACCTTCATAACGCATGACTTTATGTTTCAATTCAGATAAATCCGTCGCATCTTGACAAGCTGTACGCCTTAAACCTAGCTTAGACATTCGCTTATCCACCTCA
>JAUMTV010000282.1 GCA_030531025.1 Turicibacter sp. | reverse complement strand
AAAACTATTAGCTAGTCGTCAACGTTCTAAAGGAGCCTCAAAAGCAAAAGAAGTATACTTAGTTTCGGGACTGATAGAATGTGGTGAGTGTGGCTCAGCCTATCATGGAAGTGCACGAATTGGAGGTAGAAACAAACAAACAAAAATACGTTTCATATCGATGCTCAAAACGTAAGAAAATCGAGAACCCATGTCAGTGTAAAGAGATTAATAGAACCCTATTAGATGAGTTCATAGTTAATCAACTATTTACAACTATTCTGAATTCTCAACATTTAGAAACTCTACATCAGAAAGTTAGTGAAAAGCTTAAACAAAAGTTTTCAGAGATGGATGATGATTTACCTAAGTTAGAAAAACAGTTAAAAGAAGTGAATCAAAAAGCATCAAATTTAGTTCAAGCAATTGCAGTCGGAGGATTAGGAAGTATTAATACGATTACTGCTGAATTACAACAATTGGAACAACAAAAGATTGTCTTAACAAATGAAATACAAAATCATCAAGTAAAACAATCAGAAGTTAATCTTACATTAGATCAAATGAAAGATGTTTTAGAAGAAGCTAAGGAGTATGTTTTAAAAAGTAATGATGAAATGATGAAATATATCTTATCACGATTCATTATAAAATTATCGTAAAAGATACCGCCATCGAGGTTGAATACAATCTCGGTGGCTTTTTTGTTGAATTCAAACAGGTAGTATTGATAGAAACAAAGGTTTATTCAAAGAAAGTTATCTATGATTATTCACCTTTAAAGGAGGTGAGTTGATAAGGAAGTCTTCATGGAATTTTACATGGAAAAACGGATGAGATAATGTTTTGAAGAAACGTTATGATTAAAGAGGTGAGGAGGTGATGGATGATGTGTCAATCAACAGACTATAATGGAATCTATGCAGATATTTTTGAGATTTTTGGAGATGAGATTACCAGACAATTTCATCATCATTTCAAAGGACATCAAATTTGTTGTCCCATGAGACTACATTCAAAGGAATACATTAGAAAGTATTTAGCTCAATCTTATGATGGTAAAAATATTCGAGAGATAGCTACCTATCTTGGGTATTCAGAAAGATGGATTAAACAACTTCTAATAGAGGAATTCAAGTAAGTATTTTCATTTATAAATGATGGGAGAGAGAGAAATGATTTATAAAGAAATATGTTCAGAATGTTTAGGATCTGGAACTGTAGCTTGTGATTGTACGGGAGGTTGTGGACCAAGTTTTGCGGATGAAGATTGTTTTGGATGTGGAGGAACAGGAACGCATATATGCCCTGCTTGTGATGGAAGTGGTGAACAAGTAGATGTAGACTATTAGCCCGTTATATGAACTGAAAGGAGGTGATTGATATGAATCCAAAATTGCTTGATGGACTAGGAAAAGTATTGGTGACAGTGGTGACTGTAGCTATCGGTATTGGCTTAGATCATCTGAAAGAAAAGAATAAATAGAAACTAAAAAACCATTATCTCAAATCAGATTTAATCTGAACTCAGATAATGGTTTTTGTTTTGTATTTTTTCTGTAACAGTTGCGGACGTGGATATTATGGTGGAGATGGGGGGAGTCGAACCCCCGTCCTAAA
>JAUMTV010000021.1 GCA_030531025.1 Turicibacter sp. | reverse complement strand
TTCTCTTCACCCGCTCCAATTGAGTATAACGCACTCCACGAGTGCTTTTTTTATTATCTACTAAGTAATATAACTATTTGCAAAAAAATGTATATACTTGACTTTTGTTAATATTTGTTGTTGTATTATTAAATTATATCTGATAATATATTCAAGAGCCCTAAAAAATGCTCTCCATTATGGAGGGCTTATTTTTTTATCTAAAAACAGAAACTTATTACAGGAGGAATAATATATGACAAAATATATTTTTGTTACAGGTGGAGTTGTTTCATCATTAGGAAAAGGAATTATAGCTTCGTCTCTTGGCCGATTATTAAAAAATAGAGGTCTTAAAGTTTTTATGCAAAAATTCGATCCTTATATTAATGTTGATCCTGGTACTATGAGTCCATATCAACATGGTGAAGTTTTTGTTACAGATGATGGGGCAGAAACGGATTTAGATTTAGGTCATTATGAACGCTTTATTGATGAAAACTTATCACAAAATTCAAATATTACTACAGGACGTGTTTATTCTAATGTTATCGAGAAGGAACGTCGTGGGGAATATTTAGGTGCTACGGTTCAGGTGATTCCTCATATTACAAATGAGATTAAATCAAAATTAGTTGCTGCTGCTGAAGATAGTGATGCTGATGTTATCATTACAGAAATTGGTGGTACCGTTGGTGATATTGAATCATTGCCATTCTTAGAAGCAATCCGTCAAGCGCGTAAGGATTTTGGATATAATAATACATTATATATTCATAATACTTTAGTACCGTATTTAAAGGCTGCTGGTGAAATTAAAACAAAGCCAACACAACATAGTGTTAAAGAATTATTATCATTAGGTATCCAACCTGATGTAATTGTTTTACGTACTGAAGTTGATATTGAAGATCATGTTAAAGAAAAAATTTCTTCATTCTGTAATGTTCCTAAAGAGGCAGTTGTTCAGTCAATTGATGCTGATATTTTATATGAAGTGCCAATGCATTTAAAAGCTCAAGGTTTAGATGATTATGTATGTAAACACTTTGGTATTGAAGCTCCTGAAGCAGATATGACTCAATGGCAAGAGTTAATTGAAACTGTTCGTAATTTAGAAGGGGAAGTTTCAATTGCTTTAGTTGGAAAATATGTTTCATTACCAGATGCTTACTTATCAGTAGTTGAGGCGTTAAAGCATGCTGGATATCATTTTGGTAAAAAAGTAAAAATTAAGTGGATTGATTCTGAAAAAGTTACAGAAGACACTGTAGAAGATTTATTCTCTGATGTAGATGGAATTTTAGTTCCAGGTGGATTTGGAAATCGCGGAGTAGAAGGTAAGATTTTATCTGCTAAATATGCACGTGAAAATGATATTCCTTACTTTGGAATTTGTTTAGGAATGCAAATTGCTGCTATTGAGTTTGCACGTAATGTTGCTAAATTAGAAGGTGCCAATTCAACAGAGTTTGATGATAATACACCACATGCTATTTTCGATTATTTACCAGATCAGTATGAAGGTATTAAAATGGGTGGAACGTTACGTTTAGGATTATATGATTGCTATGTCAAAGAAGGAACTAAAGCATTTGATGCTTATCAATCAGTAAATGTTAAGGAACGTCACCGTCATCGTTATGAATTTAATAATCAATATAAAACAATATTAGAAAATGCAGGATTAGTTTTCTCAGGAATTAATCCACAAACAGGATTAGTAGAAATTATCGAAAATCCACAACATCGTTGGTTTGTTGCTGGACAATTCCATCCAGAATTCTTATCACGTCCACAAAAACCACAGCCTTTATTCCGTGATTTTGTTAAAGCAGCTATGGAGTTTAGCTTGGAATAGTTTAATATTATATTTTCTTTATAGATTGGTAGTTGGATCGAGAGTAAGTGCTTTTTAGGATTAAAAAGCGTGCTCGAGATTCAACTGCTTTTTATTTTTTTTGGTAAAAATATGATATAATTATAGGTGAAAACGAATTCAGAATTGAGGGTGGGGAGGATGAAGAATTACTTGTTTATTTTTTTAATCGTTATATGTTCGATGATAAATAGTGGGGATGAGTTTTGTATAGAAGCGTCTAGTGTTTTCAATAATTCTGATCAGGAATGGTTATTAGAAAAAAGTCAGAGTAAGTTTAAGATAGGGTACCCTTCTTCTATTACACCATTAAATTATTACTATTTTTATAGTTCGTTAAAGGGAGTTATTAATGATATTTGTCAGGAATTTTCTAATTTAACTGATAAGAATTTATCTTCATATTTGATTTCAGATATTGCAGAAAATGAAAGTTTATTGAGATATGGGATTATCGATTTATTTGTATCAGGTAAGATGGAGGTATATGAGGATTTTTATTATAGCTCCCCTATTCATGAATTCGAGTATACTTTTTATGTGAATCAAGAAAATAATGCGAAAAATACAGAAGACTTGATGAAGTATAAAATTGGGATTGTTAATAATGATGATAAGATTGAAAAGTATTTATTATCTTTTAGAGATATTATTAGTTATCCAAATTATATGGCTCTATATGCTGGTCTTAATAATGGTGAGATTGATGCGATTTTTGTACCGAGAGATTTGTTCCAGTATCAAAGTTTAGTGCATGAGTTACGAGAGGTTAAATCAACGGAATATTTGTCATCGGCGTGGTATTTTGTTTCAGATGAACCTAATTTAATCTCAATTATAGATAGGATTATGTCTAAGATGCAGACGATGGAAAAGTATGCAGATTATTTCTTCAACCATCAGAATGCGTTAATTGGGAAGCTATATAATTTAGATAAATCAACATATGAATGGTTATTTTATCAGCAACCTGTGATAAAGGTTGGTATTTATGATGTACCACCTTTTATGTATTATGATCAGGATGGAGCTACATTGTCTGGAATGCTGGATTTTATTTTGAAACAAATTCATAACAATTTTGGTGTCGAGTTTGAGTTTGTTTTTGGTAGATATGAAGAGTTGTTAGAGGCATATCGACATGGAAAGATTGATATCTTGCCTATTTTTGAGATGGAGTATAATGAGAAGTTATTTTTAGAAGGAAATAATTATGAGATTTATCAAGGACAGATAAATGTGTATGGGCGATTTGATCAAGTGATGTTTCAAGAGTCGGTGCATACTAATCCTAATACCGTGCTAGGAAGTGTTTCTAATAAAGGTCTTTTTAGAACTGATATGAATGTTCGAGTAGAAGATTCAATTAGTAAGTTACATGAGGATTTAGTTGAAGGAAAGGTTGATTATTTGCTTCTAGATCCTGTTTATCTAGACTATTTTGAACAGTATAATTTATCGTATAAAGGGAAATTTGGTAAGTATATTTTTTCTTTAATGGTTCGAGAGAACCCAAACTTTACGACATTATTTGATGCAATTAAGGTACATGATTTTGAAGATGACGAGATATTATCGAAGTATGAGACGGTACTTTCAAGTGAGATGTATTTATTTGAAATGTCTTCTTTAAAACATGATTTATATTTGATGAATCAGCAACAATTTTTATTTGTTGGAGGGATTATTCTTTCTACGTGTATTATTTTAGTGTTAGCTCGTATGCGTTATCTAGATAAGAAGACAGAGCATTTGAAGTATACGGATTATGCGACAGGACTTTTGAATCGATTAGGTTACATGAATCAGATGGATAAGATGATGAATAAGGGGGAGCCGTTTACTTTTGCGATTATGGATATTGACCATTTTAAGTCGATTAATGATACGTATGGTCATTTAGTTGGCGATCAAGTTATTACTTATGTGGCGAATGTGTTGAAGGGATGTTGTCCACAGAATAGTGTGATTTGTCGATTAGGTGGTGATGAGTTTGTGCTTTGTATTAGAGATCGTAGTAAGGAAGTTGCTATTTCAATTGTAGAAAGTATTAGAGAAGATTTGAAAGGTTATAGTGAAGATTTTGAAGTGACCGCTTCAATTGGGATTTCTTTTTATCGAGGGGAGGCAGTTGATTTAGAAAAGCTTTATCAGCAGGCGGATCATGCTTTGTATGAAAGTAAGAAAAATGGTCGGGACCAATATCGAATTTTTTAAAATTAGGGGATTGCATATTAAGATTTCTTTGATATAATAGTAACGTTAAATCCTATATAAAAAGGTGACAAAATAATGAAGCTGACAAATTTGGAAATGAAATTTACCAATTTAATATATATTTTAAACATCTAGCACCCTATGTTCGCGTAGGGTGCTTTTTTGTTGGTATATACCAGATTTGTTTGAAGGAGAAGTGAGTAATGAGTAAGTACGATGTTGTAATTGTCGGAGCAGGTCCAGCTGGAATTTTTGCAGCATATGAGTTATCAAAACAAAATAAGGATTTAAAGGTTGCATTAGTAGATAAAGGATTAGATATTTATAAGCGTAGATGTCCAATTCTTGAACATAAAATTAAAAAATGCCCAGTCATTAAAGATCATGTTGGTTGTATGCCAGCTTGTTCGATTACAAATGGTTTTGGTGGAGCTGGTGCTTATTCAGATGGTAAGTTTAATATTACTCATGAGTTTGGTGGATGGATGACAGATTATTTACCAACGCCAGTAGTTGAGGATTTAATTGATTATGTGGACGGAATCAATTTAGCTCATGGGGCAACAACAGACATTACAGATCCAACAACAGATAAAGTACGTGAGATTGAGAAGCGTGGATATGCTGTTGGACTAAAGTTATTACGTGCAAAAGTTCGTCACTTAGGAACAGAGCAAAATTTAGAGATTTTAAAAAGTATTTATGAAGAAATGAAAGAACGTGTAGACTATCATTTCAAAACAGAAGTAAAAGATGTTATTGTTGAAGATGGTGCAGTCAAAGGATTATTACTTGCTAATGGTGAGACAATGGAAGCTAATCAAGTCTTTTTAGCTCCAGGTCGCGATGGATCGGTTTGGTTAAAAGAAGTGATGCAAAATCAAAAAATTCCGATGAAAAACTTACAAGTTGATATTGGAGTACGTGTGGAAACTTCTGATATTGTCATGCAAGAAATTAATGAGCATTTATATGAAGGAAAGTTTGTTTACCGTACAAGTGTTGGAACAGTTGTTCGAACGTTTTGTTCAAATCCTTCAGGACATGTTGTTGTTGAGAATCACTCTGGAACGATGTTAGCAAATGGTCATGCATATAAAGATCCAAAGTTAGGAAGTAAGAATACAAACTTTGCTTTACTTGTTTCACATACGTTCGAAGAACCATTTGACCAACCAAATGAGTTTGCTCATGAAGTTTCACATTTAGCAAATAAACTATCAAATGGATCAATTATTGTTCAAAAATATGGAGATATTTTAAGAGGACGCCGTACAACAACTAAGCGTTTAAAGGAAGGATTTGTGGAGCCAACTTTAAAAGAGGCGGTACCTGGAGATTTAGGATTAGTTCTTCCTTATAATACAATGAAGTCATTAATTGAAATGACTGAAGCACTAGACCATGTAACGCCAGGTATTGCTGCTGAGCATACGTTGTTCTACGGGGTTGAAGCGAAGTTTTATTCTGCTCGTCCTGAGATTAATGATAAGTTTGAAACGAAAGTTAAGGGCTTATTCGTTGGTGGAGATGGAGCGGGTGTAACACGCGGACTTGCACAAGCAGGAGCAAGTGGAGTTTGGGTGGCACGTCAAATCTTAGAACGCTATGAGGCGTAAAATTGGTAAACTTATTAGATTAAGTCTATGCATTAAGTAGTAGAATTAATAAAATTTCATTTAGACAGAAAAGGTGGAGAATTTAAATGGCAAAAACAGTTGTAGTTGTAGGAACACAATGGGGAGACGAAGGTAAAGGTAAGATTACGGATTATTTAGCGCAGCAAGCGGATATTGTGGCCCGTTACCAAGGTGGGAATAATGCAGGTCATACGATTGAGTTCAAAGGACAACAGTTTAAGTTACGTTTAATTCCTTCTGGAATTTTTAATTCTGAGAAAGTTATTTTAGGAAACGGGATGGTTATTAATCCTGAGTCATTACTTGAGGAAATTGCATATTTAAATGAAGCGGGAATTGCGACAGATCATATCCGTATTTCAAATCGTGCGCATGTTATTTTCCCTTACCATATTGAGTTAGATGGTCTTCAAGAAGAGCTAAAAGGAGATCAAAAAGTTGGAACAACTAAACGTGGAATTGGACCTTGCTATACAGATAAGTATGCACGTGTTGGAATTCGTATGGGTGAGTTAATGGATAAAGAAGTATTCGCCACTCGTTTAAAAGAACAATTAGCAGAAAAAAATGAAATTTTAGCGAAACATGGGAAACCAACGTTCACATTCGAAGAAATTTATACGAAATATTGTGAGTATGCAGATGTTATTCGTCCTTATGTGACAGATACTTCTTATGAGTTAGATGAGGCATTCAATGAAGGTAAAAAAGTTTTATTTGAAGGTGCTCAAGGGGTTATGTTAGATATCGATCATGGAACTTATCCATTCGTAACATCTTCAAATCCATCAGCTGGTGCGGTAACAATCGGTTTAGGTGTTGGACCAACGAAGATTGAAGAGGTAATTGGAGTTGTTAAAGCTTATTCAACTCGCGTTGGAGAAGGTGCATTCCCAACTGAAATCGAAGGGGAAATTGCAAATCGTATTCGTGAAATTGGACGTGAGTATGGAACAGTAACAGGTCGTCCTCGTCGTATTGGATGGTTTGATAGTGTCGTTGTTTCTCATACTCGTCGTGTAAGTGGATTAACTGGAATTTCAGTTAACTTATTAGATGTATTATCAGGATTAGATACATTAAAAATTTGTACAGCTTATGAATTAGATGGGCAAGTGATTAAGTACGTTCCATCAACAATCAAAGAATTTGAACGTTGTACACCAGTTTACGAAGAAATGCCAGGATGGCAAGAAGATATTACTGGAGTAACTTCATTTGAAGAATTACCAGTCGCTGCACAAAACTACTTACGCCGAATTGAAGAATTAGTAAGTGCTAAAGTAGCAATCTTCAGTGTTGGACCAGACCGCGAACAAACAATCTTATTAAAAGAGTTATTCTAGAACAACTCTGCACTATGTGCAGTTAGTTGTTCTTGACTCCGCAACAAGCGGAGTTATCCTTTTTTGTGAAAGTCGTGGGAAACGAAGTAAGCACGACTGATTTTGGAGGAAGTCGTTTTTATTAGAAGTAAGAGAATATTTTTAATCAAACAACTCTGCACTATGTGCAGTTAGTTGTTCTTGACACCGCGCTAGGCGGTGTTATCCGTTGGAGTGCTCCCCCGAAGTGGAATAATACAAGAAGATGATTAAATTAGGAGCGAGAAACTGATTTTAATTAAATCAACTCTGCACTATGTGCAGTTAGTTGTTCTTGACACCGTGCTAGATGTTGTTATCCGATGTTGTGCCACCCCGAAGTGGAATATTACAAGAAGATGGTTAAATTAGAAGCGAGAAATTAGTTTCAATTTAAATAACTCGACTCTTTGAGTCGTTAGTTGAACTTGATGTTAGCTCACCTATCTGAACGATAGTGAAGGTTAGCTGAGCTATACGTCTGTGGAGCATTGCGCTAGGTGGTGTTGCTAGTCATTCTTGCAGAGTGTAAACGAAAGCTAGAATGACTTACTCCGTGGAGTTTTTCTTAGCTTGTCAGTCGTGAGAAACGAAGTAAGCACGACTACTGCTAGAGGATTATTAGAAGCGGGAGTTTTCTTAATCGAGTGGAATTTTTGAATTAGAAATGAGAATTTATTTAGATATATTCTGAAATAACGGTGGGGAATCCGTTATAATGTCAGTAAATTGAGTGATCTTAGTAGAGATGGGGAAATCTCTACTAAGATTAATAAGTAAGAAGAAGTCATGAATCTGATGGGGAAGTCAGGTTTATGGTTATTGAATAGATGACTTTAGTGGAAGTGGGGAAGCTTCTGCTAGAATTCAGTGTATCATTATCGCGGGGAAACGATGGTGATAGATTTATGAGTGAGAAGTTTTAGTAGAAATGGGGAAGTTTCTACTAAGATAATTTGAGTATAACTGAGAAGTTATGTTTATTTGAGTAAGAGCAACCTAGTAGAAGCGGGGAAACTTCTACTATGGTTTTAGTGAGAAAACTGAATTTAATTGAATAAGAGTAGTAGTGAGAGTTAGATTATTGAAGTGAATGGTAGATGGAAGGCGCATCTCAATAATGGGGAAGTTATTGAGAGGTGGTAGGAATTTTTTTGTGTTGGGGAAGCTCGGAAGTCAAGGTGGGAATTTTTATATAGATACGTTTAAATGATAATCTGAATGTTTAAGCATGTCAGATGAACGATATAAAATAAATATTATTTTTATATCAAGCAGCAACGCAATTCGCGTTGCTTTTTTCTTTAAATCATGTAAAATAGTGATATTAAAGGAGGGTGATTTGGGGTGAAGAAGTGGTATTATGCAATTTTTTTAGTATGTTTATATCTTTTTAATCAAGCATTTAAGTCTTATGTTGAAGTATATGGACTACTTGAAGGGATTTTAATCGGATTAGTGATTGCATTTTTATGTAAGCTTGTGTTCAAGGTAGTGACGAAGACGATTATCTTTATCGCTGTTGTGTGCGGAATTTTAGTGTTTTTAGTTTCAGCAGGATACATTGAATTACCAGCTGAACTCTCTAATCTTTTGAACCTAGGGATGAGTTTTACACATATTTCACATTTTTTTCTAATATAAGCAGTTATTTTAAGTTATAATAGTTTTGTAAAGGAGTAATAGTTATGAAGAAAATATTAATCGTCTTAGTTGCAGTCGTTGCGATTGCGATTGGAGCAAACTTCCTATTCCCTTCAGTGAATTCAATAACTGATTTCAAACATATTAATTATACAGAAACTTTTAATCAAAAAGATTCTGAGTATTATGTGTATTTCTATCAAGAAACTTGCCCGATTTGTTTACAATTTGGACCTGAGTTAGTTGAGGCACATAATCAGAATAATATTCCTATTTATGTAGTGGACGCTGCAGCTAAAGAAAATTTAGATGCATGGTATGACTGGACGGCTCATAATAAGCAATATACAAAAGTGATTGGTAAAGTTGAAAATGGTGTACAAGTTTTCAATGAAGGGGAGTCTAGTGCGAAGTATCCAACAAACGAAGGTTGGCAGATTTCAGTCAATAATGATAATGAAATTGTAGCGTATTTAAATAAAGCATTTAATAATCGTTCACCACAAACAGCAGAGGAAATTGAGATTTCTGGTACACCTGCTTTAATTAAAGTTAAAGATGGAAAGTTAGCCGGATATGGTGAAGGAATGGATGAAGACCGTGCTTTATTAGCAACTTATGGACAATAGATAGAAAAAAATCTTGCTTCTTTAAGCAAGATTTTTTAAAAGATTAAGGTGAGGTGTAGAACATGAAACATATTTTTGTAATTGATGATGATGCAAATATTAGACAATTGATTTTAAGATATTTAGAAAAAGAAGGTTATAAAGTGACAGCATTTGAAAATGCTGATTCTGTTTTAGACGCATTTAATGCGATGCAGCCTGATGCACTTGTGCTTGATATTATGATGCCAGGAAGTATGGATGGATTAGATTTATGTAAGAAAATCCGTGCCGTGAGCCAAGTTCCTATTATTTTCGTCTCAGCTAAAGATGAAGCAGTGGATCGTATTATCGGATTAGAGCTTGGAGCTGATGATTATTTATCGAAGCCATTTAGTCCGCGCGAGTTATTAGTTCGCTTAAAGATTATTTTCCGTCGTATTGAACCAGTTATGGTAACAGAGCAAGAGACATCGGTTTATCAAATTAAAGACTTAAAAATTGATGATTCAAAACGTGTGTGTACGGTTAATGATACTGAAGTTCCATTAACAAATAATGAGTATATGTTATTATCATATTTAGTGAAGAATAAAAATATTTCATTTACACGTGAAAATTTAATTCAAAATATTTGGGGTTATGATTACGTCGGAGAATCACGTATGATTGACGACTTAGTGAAACGTCTACGTAAGAAATTAAAAAGTGCTGATGCAAAGGTTGAAATTACAACAGTTTGGGGTTATGGTTATCGAATTGACGATAATTTATAATTAGGTTGTGATTATGAGATTAGATCGTAAGTTATTTTGGAGTTATATTGTTATTATTTTAATCGCGATTTCGACATCATTTACGTTATTTACGGTAGCTTCAAATCAGTTTTTAACTTATCGAATTGTTGATAGTATGAAAAAAGAGTTAAGCCTGATAGAAGAAAACTTTGGTGTTTATTCGGATAACTCTCAAATAGCACCTTTTATTACAAAAAATATTATGAACTTAGTAGAGTCTAATTTGATTATCATTGTAGATGGAGAACAAGTATTTACTCAATCCAATGCTAGTAAAGAGTTAAAAGATCATGCAACAGATTTATCCTATTTAGATAAGCATTATATCAGAGTCTCAACACGAGTCATCATTGGATCTAGAACCTTTGATATCATGTTATTAAGTGAAAAAGGTTCAATTAGTGAATTGAATCAGTTGAATCTAAGTATTTTATTTATCACGTCTTTAGTGAGTATGTTAATTGCGGCTTTCTTTGGGGTATACGTTCAAAATAATATTTCTAGACCGATTCATCTATTAAGAAATAAAGTTCGGGGCTTCCAAGAAAGTTTAGAGGCACCTGAAGTCACGATTTATACTGGAGATGAGATTCAAGAGCTTGATGAAGATATTGTTCGCATGGCTAAAGCTATCGTTAATAATGATCGTAAACGAAAAGCCTTTTTTGAGAATACATCGCATGAGTTAAAAACACCATTAATGAATATTCGTGGATATGCAGAAGGTTTAAAAGATGGAATCTTCTCAATTGATGAAGCAGCAGAAGTTATTTCTCAAGAAAGTGAGTCACTTCGTACATTAGTTGAATCAATTTTATATTTATCTAAATTAGAAGATGCAACACATGATCGCTATCAAATTCAATTAGTTGATTTAAATGAATTTTTACAAGGCTTCTATCATAAGATGGCAGGAATCGTAGCCGATAAAAATCTTGAATTTACTTTGAATTTAGATAAAACAGTTCAAATTAAAATGGATGATGATAAAATGATTCGAGCGTTATCCAATATTATTACGAATGCGATTCGTTATGCGAAAGAAAAGATTTCAATTGAAACAGTCGTTGATAAATCAATAGTAGAAATTCGTTTGTTTAATGATGGACCACAAATTTCTGAGGCTGATTTACCTTATTTGTTTGATCGTTTTTATAAAGGGGATCAAGGTCAATCAGGGCTTGGGTTATCGATTGTTCAAAGTATTATTAATGCGCATAATGGAACAGTAGAGGCGTTAAATGTTGAAGAGGGTGTATGTATGAGTATTAAGTTACCGTATGTGGCATCTTCTAGCAAACGTCGATTAAATGAAAAGAAAAGTTAAATCAGTTTACTGGTTTAACTTTTTTATTTGATAGGGAGATATGTATTAGCAGCTTGTTAGCGTTTCGATTATTTATCTTCTTTCATTCTGACAATTGGCGTCAAAAATTTTAAAGAAAGATTTGTTAGAATGGAATTTTTAAGTTAAAATAAAGAGGTAAGTTAAAAAGGATAAGGTGGGAGAACAGACATGATCGAGCGTTATTCACGCCCTGAGATGGCAGCTATTTGGACAGAACAAAATAAATTTGAAGCATACTTAAAAGTTGAGATTTTAGCTTGTGAAGCTTGGGCTCATTTAGGTCATATTCCAATGGAAGATGTTGAAAAGTTATGGAAAAATGCTTCATTTGATTTAAATCGTATCTATGAAATTGAGCAAGAAACACGTCACGATGTAGTTGCGTTTACACGTGCAGTAAGTGAAACTTGCGGTGATGAGAAAAAGTGGGTACATTATGGATTAACATCAACAGATGTTGTTGATACAGCGAATGGATATTTATTAAAACAAGCAAATGATATTTTACGTGCCGATATCGGGCGTTTTATTGATGTATTAGGTGAGAAAGCTAAAAAATATAAACATACAGTACAAATGGGTCGTACACATGGAGTACATGCTGAGATTACAACATTTGGATTAAAGTTAGCGTTATGGTATGAAGAAATGAAACGTAATCAAGCGCGTTTTGAAGAAGCAGCTCGTGCAGTTGAGTGCGGAAAAATTTCAGGTGCGGTTGGAACGCATGCCAATATTCCTTTCTTTGTTCAAGATTATACATGTGAAAAGTTAGGAATTGAGTCTGCTAAGATTTCAACGCAAACTTTACAACGTGATCGTCATGCAGCTTATATGGCAGCTATCGCGTTAGTTGGAGCATCAATTGAAAAAATGGGTGTTGAAGTACGTCACTTACAACGTACTGAGGTTCGCGAAGCAGAGGAGTTCTTCCGTAAAGGACAAAAAGGTTCTTCAGCGATGCCACATAAACGTAATCCAATTGGTTCTGAAAATATGGCAGGATGTGCTCGTGTGTTACGTGGATATATGGTAACGGCATATGAAAATATTGCGCTTTGGCATGAACGTGATATCTCACATTCATCGGCAGAACGCATTATTATGCCAGATGCAACAATCTTATTAGATTATATGTTAAATCGTTTTACAAATATTATTGATAATTTAACAGTTTATGAAGAAAACATGTTAGAGAATATTAATAAAACTCATGGAGTTATTTTCTCTCAACGTGTGATGTTAAAATTAATTGAAAAAGGATTTGTTCGTGAGCAAGCTTATGACTTAGTTCAACCTAAGGCAATGCAAGCATGGGAAAACCGTCAATCATTCCGTTCATTATTAGAGGCAGATGAAACAGTGATGAGCCATTTAACAATGGAAGACTTAGATGATTGCTTCGATCACACATATCACTTAAAATCAGTTGACGGAATCTTTGAACGTTTAGGTTTAGTATAAAAAGTACAAAGGTTTGTTTAGTTTATTATTCTTAGCTACAGGTAGGAGAGGATAGACACTCTTAGGGGTAGAAATCTTTTAACTCTTTACATGTAGCGGGATTATTTAGTAGTCTACAATCTTAGATGAGGAAAGTTTGTTAGAGAGTTTATGATTTCATTGAGCAGGCCATTCTCAATGAAATGAGTTGTGGATAACTGCAAAGCACAGTTATCCACATTTTTATTTTTAAAGATAAAAAAAAGAGCCTTTCGGCTCTTTTTTATTAGTAGTTTTCTGAACGAATTTCGAAGTGTGCTTGATCGTATGAACATACTGGGCACATTTTTGGTGCTTTTTTACCGTAGTGAATGTGTCCACATTCTTGGCAAACCCATGCTACTTCTTCTTCACGTTCGAATACTTTTCCTTCTTCGATGTTTTGTAATAATTTTAAGTAGCGTGCTTCATGCTCTTTTTCAATTTTTCCAACCATTTCAAATAATACTGCAATACGATTGAATCCTTCTTCACGAGCTTGTTGTGCGAATGTTGCATACATATCTGTCCACTCATCATTTTCACCAGCAGCAGCATCGCGTAAGTTTGTCATTGTGTCAGCAATTTCACCTTCATGTAATAATTTGAACCATAATTTTGCATGTTCCATTTCGTTACGTGCTGTTTCTAAGAAGATGTTAGCAATTTGCTCATATCCTTCTTCTTTAGCTTTTGCAGCATAATAAGTGTATTTGTTACGTGCCATTGATTCCCCAGCAAAAGCATGCATTAAATTTGCTTCAGTTTTAGTACCTTTTAAATTACTCATTCTATATCTCTCCTTAATTAAGATTTATTTAAATTATCATTAAAATTAGTATCTGTTAATAGCTTATACTATTCTTAATTAAAAATCAATAATAATTACTACTTTTCTCAAAAAACATTGATATAATGATATCTATTATCAATTAGAGTAGATAAATAGAATAGCATTTTAGTTAGAAAAATGGACTTTTACCTCTGCAGGTGTACTATTAATTCTAATGTTTTTATTACTATTATCTAAGTTAATAAAAATCAAATTATTAGTAACATTTGATTTTATTGATAAAGTTTGTTATGATAATAACGAGATCAGTATGGAGTGGTGTGAGTCGGCAGCCCACTATATAAAAAATAAAGAGTCGAACAAAAAAAGATGCGCTTTCGCATCTTTTTTTGTTTTATAAGTAAAGGGTTTAGGCTAGAAAGTACCAAGTTTTTATTGATAAAGCTTTAGATAAAAAATATTAGTTGAAGAATATGTCATCTTTATTTCTAATATTCTTTTTAAGAAAATCCAATGATTTGCCAGTATGTTCTATCTGTATCATTTTCATATTCCCAAGTGAAATTTGTTTGATCTGACATATCGTAAATGAAGTCCTCCATTAATAGCTTAAGATAATTATAGCTATAATTACATTCTTCTTCATACCATTTAGTATGAACAAATCCGATGAGTGTGCAATCGATGCTATCAATTGTTATAAATGTGTATTCTTCAGTTGGTTTTGTTTGTTCGGATAATGTTTTGATTTGTGCTGCTGTAATTCCTTCTTGATAATTGACTTTGAAGAAAATCCCCACATGGCCTTCATAGGGACATTCATATTCGTAGTAACAGTCTTCTTGTTTACGTTTAAATAAATTCGCGAAAAATCCCATGCTATTACCTCCTTAGTTTGTTATGGAAAATAGTTGTGCTCTTTAAACGGTACTGAGATTTTTCATAATGATTAGAAGATAAAAAAGATGCGCTAAGTGCATCTTTCTTTGTATATTCATGATTCGATTGCACAGTATATTAGTGAGGGTTGAAGTGGTGTTTACCGATAATCCCACTATAATCATTAGAATCGGTCGTAGCGTGGCGTTTGTGGATCACCCACGATAAATAGTAAGTATCTAAAAAAGTTTAATAATGACGTTTATTAAACTTTGGAACTCTCATAAAAGAATGCCTTGTGATAGAATTTAGTTTCTATGCAAGGCATTTTTCAATAAGATAGCTTGGTTTATTACTTTTGGTTGATAAAGCTTTTTTAGACATTAGACGCTGTTCCATTTGACTAATCATGATGATAGGAAGAATAAATAATAAAATCATCGTAATCGGTAAAGTTAAAGAAACTAATAATTAAGACCTATTGAAGCATAGTAAATCCCAAGAATTTGAAGTTGCTTCTTTTTTAATTTTTTATAAGATATTTTATTTTCTATTATAAAATGATTAGGGTCAGGTAACATTAAGTTATCAGGTAAGAAATAAGGTATAAAAAAGGCTAAGATTCCAACTGAAATAAGAAGATAGTTACTCATATTTAAGCTCCTTTTGATTATTTCATTTATTATAGAATAAAATAACTAAAAGAGTGTTATAAATTTATAACACTCATCTAATAGATATTTTTATAAGTAAACAATAAGCTAAAAGGATAGCAAGTAATGCATTTAATACAGCGAATTTTTTTAGTTTTCTTGGGCCGACTTCAGGACTAAACCAAAATAAGTGATCAATAATATCAAATAAATTTTGAATTAAATCATCTAAAAAATTCATTTCTTCCCCCTGCTTGTGCTGAAAGTTCAATTCATTATATGAGAAAGCCATTTAAAAATATGTCGGAATTAAGGATAAAATCTAAAAAGATGGATATCCTATTAATGTAGAGTCAAACGTGGTCTTTGCTGATGTTCCCACATGAAAAAGAAATTTAGCCTCGAATGGCGCTTCAGATAGCCCATTATAAATAGTCATTATCTGAATTATATCTAGTTGTGAAAACTCGATATTAAGGACTCTACAACTTCAGTGTCTGGTTATAGAAAGATGTTTCTGTAACTAGGCACTTTTTTAATAAACCAGTAAATAAAAACAATCACGCTAATCAATTAGCCAATAATTATATTAGACATTTCACGATTCATATTCTTCAAACTTAAAAGTTAAAGAATAATTAAATTAAGAGTGGTTAAAATAGTTTTGTAGAGTTTTTCGTTAGGGTTATCGGATAGCCTTGGAGTATCTGACTATGATCTAGTAGAAACTAAATTGTAGAAACTCTGCGTTAAAGTGTCTTATGATAGAAAGTTGTTTCTATGATGAGGCACTTTTTTGTATAAATTTTAGTTTTTTTGCGTTAATAACACAAATCCTAAGTGTTTTACATATATATTAATAATTACAAGTAAAAAGTAAAATGGTTGGCTATTGGATGGATTTATGTCAAAATGACGATATAAGAATGTGTTAGGAGTGATTTTTTATGAAGGATCAGGCTGTTTTTGAAGCATTACAATTAGAGTTAAAGCGTCAACGAGAAAACGTTGAGTTGATCGCATCAGAAAACTATGTATCAGAAGAAGTGATGGCAGTTCAAGGATCAATTTTAACGAATAAATATGCAGAAGGTTATCCTGCTAAACGCTATTATGGTGGATGTGAATTTGTTGATACAATTGAAGATATTGCAAGAGATCGTGCGAAACAATTATTCGGTGCAAAGTTTGCGAATGTTCAAGCTCACTCTGGATCTCAAGCAAATATGGGAGCTTATCGTGCATTATTAGATCCAGGTGCTAAAGTATTAGGGATGAATTTAAGTCATGGGGGACATTTAACACATGGACATCCTCTAAACTTTTCGGGTAAAGATTACGAGTTTTATGAGTATGGGGTAAGTCAAGAAACTGAGACAATTGATTATGAAGCTGTTCGTCAAATTGCACTTGAAGTAAAACCTGCTTTAATTGTAGCGGGTGCTTCAGCTTATCCACGTGCGATTGATTTTAAAAAGTTTAGAGAAATTGCTGATGAAGTTGGGGCGTACTTAATGGTTGATATGGCACATATTGCTGGACTTGTAGCAGCGGAGTTACATCAAAATCCAGTTGATTATGCGCATATCGTGACAACAACAACACATAAAACATTACGTGGACCTCGTGGTGGAATGATTTTAACAAACGATGAAGAAATTGCAACGAAGTTAGATAAAGTTGTCTTTCCAGGAATTCAAGGTGGGCCATTAATGCATGTAATCGGAGCAAAAGCCGTTGCTTTTGGTGAAGCATTAACACCTGAATTTGTGGATTATCAAAAACAAGTGATTAAAAATGCGCATGTTTTAGCTGAGGAGTTAACAAAACATGGTTTACGCATTGTATCGGGTGGAACGGATAATCACTTAATGCTTGTAGATGTGAAGTCAACGTTTGGATTAACAGGTAAAGTTGCAGAGGCTGTTTTAGATGAAGTGGCGATTACATGTAATAAAAATACGATTCCATTTGATACAGAAAGACCATTCGTAACGAGTGGGATTCGTTTAGGAACACCTGCTGTGACAACTCGAGGATTTAAAGAAGCAGAAATGGTTGAATTAGCAGGTTATATTGCAGATGCATTAAAATACCCTGACGATAAAGAGAAATTAGCAAACATTCGTGAAGCTGTTTTATCTTTAACTTCACGTTTTCCTTTATATGAAGATCAGTAATTAAAAGAATGAAATGAGGCTTTCATGAAGAGTGAGAGTCTCATTTTTTAAAAATTTACTCATCGAAACAATCAATTATCTATTTAGGTCATATATTGTGTTATAATGTAGAAACTTAAAATAGGAAACATACAGTTTAACAAAAGGAGGAGTCACGATGGCAAAATTAATTGATGGGAAGTTAGTTTCATTAGAGATTAGACAAGAAATTTCCCAGGAAACGGCAGATTTTATACGGAAAACAGGAATACAACCTCATTTAGTTGTAATTATTGTCGGGAATGATGCTGCATCGATGACTTATGTCAGAAATAAGAAAAAAGCATGTGAAGCTGTTGGCTTTAAATCAACAGTGATTGAATTACCAGCTGAAACGACTGAGGATCAGTTAGTTGAGACGATTGAAAAATTAAATGAGGATAACTCTGTTCATGGAATTTTAGTTCAACTCCCACTACCGAAACATATTAGTGAAGAAAAAATTATCCAAACGATTTCTGTTAAGAAAGATGTAGATGGATTTCATCCGTATCAAGTTGGGGCTTTAGTTTCAGGGATGGATTGTTTAAAACCATGTACGCCTTCAGGTGTCATTGAATTATTAAAGTACTATAATATTGAATTACAAGGTCGTCATGCGGTAATCATTGGGCGTAGTCATATTGTTGGAAAACCATTAATTCAATTACTTTTAGATGAAAATGCGACAGTAACTGTTTGTCATTCACGTACTCAAGATTTAGCTCAGTTTACAAAATCAGCAGATATTTTAATTGTAGCGATTGGACGAGCTAATTTTGTTAAGGCTGATATGGTCAAAGATCAAGCAGTTGTAGTTGATGTTGGAATCAATCGTTTAGAGACAGGAAAATTAGTTGGAGATGTTGCTTTTGATGAAGTCTCACAAAAAGCAAGTTATATTACGCCTGTTCCAGGTGGGGTCGGACCCATGACAATTACGATGTTACTTCGTAATACATTAGAGGCTGCTAAACGTTTAAAATAAAAAACATAATTTAAACCTATAGGTTAGATACTAAGTAAGTCTGAGCTATAGGTTTTTATTTTATCGTAATAAATAAAATAAATTGAAAAAATACAGGATGATTAGATTTTCTATTAAGGGTCATCACTAAAGTAGGTAGTTGGTATTTTTTCTACCCTAGGCGTTCGAAATGATAAAATTAAATGCCATTATTAAAATGTTAGGATTATCTGGTGATACTGATTATAAATCTAGTAAACCATCATAAATGATGATGAGCTTTTGTTAAGGAAATGGGTACCATAATTAAGATACTTCTTTTTGATTGGTTTTAAAACTTATATATTAACCTAAATTATTCATCATAAAAATGTAAAAAGCGTTGAATCCCAAGTCACATCAACGCTTTTTCTTTATTTTTTATTTCACCTTTTAAGTGAAGTATTTTTCGATGAAAATAATCTCTCGTTTGATATCGTTTTAATCGGCAAACCAAAGGAGAGATTACTTTTTTCAGATACATATTAATTTTTACGATAAATGTTAAATGTGATATTTTTTTATTAGAAGAAGTGCTGTTCTCAATACCTATAAAATGGTTAACTCCTTAAGTATAGTTGATACAAAGATAATCAATAATATGAACTGTAATTGTATACATATTTAAGGAGGTACTCGTGTGGAAAATAACATGGCAATGGAATACCCTATGTTTTGCTACCAATGTGAGCAGACAGCGGGTGGAAAAGGATGTACAAAATTAGGGGTATGCGGTAAGACTCCAGAAGTAGCAGCCCTTCAAGATTTACTTATATTCCAAATAAAAGGAATCAGTTGTTATGCAAAAGAAATTGTTGAGCAGGGTCAAAATGTAGATAAAGAAATTATCACATTTATTGAAAATTCCTTATTTACAACACTAACTAATGTCAACTTTGACGCTGATGTTCATGTTGAAATGTTAAAAGAATCCCAAAGAATAAAGGAACAGTTAAGAAAACAAGTAGGAAGAATTAATAATGATACAGAACATGCCACTTATAATTTAAGCGAGACAAGGTCAGAAATGCTTGAGGATGCCAAAAAAGCAGGAATTATGTATGATCAAAATCTTGATCCTGATATTCGTTCATTAAGACAAACAATAACGTATGGGTTAAAAGGGATTAGTGCTTATGGACACCAGGCAAGGGAACTCGGATATTATGATGATGAAGTAGATAACTTCTATGTAAGAGCGCTTGAAGCAACGACTGATGATAATTTATCTGTCGAAGAATTAATTCGATGGACGATGAGAACTGGTGATATGAGTGTTGCTGTTATGAAGAAATTAGATGAAGCGAATACAACTGTCTATAAAAATCCATCGCCTCATAAAGTAAATGTTCATCTTAAAAAGGGGCCATTTATCATTGTATCGGGGCACGACTTGAAAGATTTAGATATGTTATTAAAACAAACAGAAGGTAAAGGAATAAATATTTATACTCATGGAGAGATGATCCCTAGTCATGGATATCCAGGATTGAAAAAATATCCTCATTTAGTTGGAAACTTCGGCGGTGCGTGGCAAGATCAACAAAAAGAATTTGATAATATACCAGGTTGTATTTTAATGACAACAAACTGTCTAATGAGACCAAGGGATACCTATAAAGATAGAATCTTTACGACTAGTGTAGTAGGGTGGGATGGTGTCAAACATATTGGTAAGAATGAAAACGGAGAAAAGGATTTTAGTGAAATAATCAATAAAGCTTTAGAACTTGGAGGTTATGAAGAAGATCAAGAACCTTATGAAATCTTAGTTGGATTTGGACATCATGCTACTTTAAGTCACGCAGAAACGATTGTTAATTCGGTTAAGGAAGGAAAAATTCGACATTTCTTTTTAATCGGAGGATGTGATGGGGCAAGAGCGGGTAGAAATTATTATACAGAATTTGCAAAAAAAGTACCAAATGACTGTGTCATCTTAACGCTGGCCTGTGGTAAATATCGATTTAATAAGTTGAAATTTGGCGAAGTAGCTGGACTTCCACGACTTCTAGATGTAGGTCAATGTAATGATGCTTATTCAGCTGTAAGAATTGCAACAGCTTTAGCAGATGCATTTGAAACCGATGTTAATGCTTTACCATTATCCATTGTTCTCTCGTGGTATGAACAAAAGGCAGTAGCAGATTTACTAGCCTTATTATCATTGGGAATCAAAGGAATTTATTTAGGTCCAACACTACCTGCCTTTTTAAGTCCTAATGTATTACAATACTTAGTTGATACATTTGATTTAAGACCGATTAGTACGCCAGATGATGATTTAAAATCTTGCTTACAACAAGGCGTCTAATAATTGAAAAATATATTTGTATCTTTAATAGTTAAAAGTTTTCTAATAAATACGAGTGAGACATCAAATCTTATCTTTTCAGTCTTGGTTTAGTCGATAATATTGTAACAGGACAGAGACTTGATGTCTCTTTTTTACGTCATGAAAAAAGGAGTTACTTATACAGTAATACCAAATATTACAAAACTTATAATTATATATTTTTAATACTACAGCAATAGAACTTCAGAATTTAGGAGAGTTAATTAAATTTTGATTTGAATCATATTTTTGAATTTTGATTTTAATTATAATACGGTTATCAGCAAAGCAGATTCAAATTTAAATTATGAAGAGAGATGATTAAAATGAATTTAAATAAAGTTATAAAGATAACGTCACCTTTAAATAATGCAGTAATTGGTGAGGTTCCAGCTTTATCAAAAGCTGAAGTTGATGAAGTGATTAAGCAGACTAAACAAGCATCAAAGCAATGGTCACAAACTTCATTATATGAACGTGGTGAATATTTATATAAGGTAGCCGATTTATTGATTAAATATAACGATGAGTTAGTCGATTTATTGATGAAAGAGGTTGGAAAAGATCGAAAAAGTGCTAAATTAGAAGTTTTAAGAACGGCAGATTTAATTCGATATACGATTGAAACAGCTAAAAATATATATGGCCAGGCAATTCCAGCTGATATTGTAGAAGGGGCTAAAAAAGGGAAATTTGCGATTACAAGTCGAGAGCCAATGGGAGTTGTACTTGCTATTTCACCGTTTAATTATCCAATTAATTTAGCTATTTCGAAAATCGCACCAGCTTTAATGGGTGGAAATACGGTAGTATTTAAGCCGGCTACTCAAGGAAGTTTATGTGGAACATTCTTAAAGAGGCTATTTAATGAAGCAGGATTACCGGATCATGTAGTAAGTATTGTGACAGGAAAAGGCAGTGAGATTGGCGATTATGTTGTGACGCATCCTGATATTAATTTTATTAATTTTACAGGAAGTACAGCGATTGGTAAACATATTGCAAAACAAGTTGAGATGATTCCTTTATTAATGGAATTGGGTGGAAAAGATGCTGCCATTGTATTAGAAGACGCTGATTTAGAATTAGCTGCTAGTCAAATTATTTTAGGAGCTTTTTCTTATTCAGGTCAGCGTTGTACAGCCATTAAGCGTGTTCTAGTCTTAGAAGATGTAGCAGATGAATTGATTTCTAAAATGATGAATCATATTAAAAAATTAACAATAGGGAATCCTTTAAACGAGGAGAATTTAGATGTTGTTCCTCTTATTGATAATCGTTCAGCTGATTTTGTATGGGGACTTATTGAGGATGCAAAAGAAAAAGGTGCAACGCTACTTTATGGTGGTGAACGTGATGCAAATCTTATTCAACCCACTTTATTTGATTTTGTTACTCTAGATATGAGAATTGCTTGGGAAGAACCATTTGGTCCTATATTACCTATTATTCGTGTTAAATCACTGGAAGAGGCAGTTGAAGTTGCTAATGCTTCAGAATACGGATTACAAAGTTCAGTCTTTACGATAAATCTGAATAAAGCATTTGAAGTAGCGAAAAAGCTTGAGGTCGGAACAGTCCAAGTCAATAACCGTACTGAGCGTGGTCCTGATCATTTACCATTCTTGGGTGTTAAAAATTCAGGTGTTGGAGTTCAAGGAATTGCTTATTCGATTGAATCGATGACACATATTAAATCAACTGTTATTAATTTATAGGAGAGTAGAAAAATGAGTGTATGGAAAGGTTTTAAAGAATTTATTGTAAGTGATAAAGTAGCAGAAAATGAATATATTTATTCATTTTATTTAACTTCAATAGATGATGAGAAGTTACCAGATTATTTACCGGGACAGTTTATTGCTATTCGTGTGCAAAATGAAGATGGAACTTGGTCAAGACCAAGACAATATACGCTATCAAGTGTTTCGAATGGTAAATATTTCAAAATCAGTGTTAAAAGAGAGCCTGAAGGTGATGTAAGTAAAAAACTATGTGATACGGTTCATAAAGGAGATTTAGTAAAGATTTCAGCTCCAACAGGAAAGTTTGTTTTAAAAGATGATGAAAAGTCTGTTGTCTTAATAGGTGGCGGAATTGGAATTACCCCAATGCTAACAATGACGTATAAAGCTGTTGAGTCACATCCATCTGTGCATTTAATCTATAGCTTACCGAATTCAAATTACCATGCGTTCGAAGAGGAGATTAAAAATTTAAATAATAATCATGAAAATTTAAAGATTACAACGGTTTATACACGTCCGTTATTAGCAGATGAAGCACAAAGGAGATTTGATTTAAAGGGGCGTTTATCAAAAGAATGGTTACAGGAAAATGTGAATCTTAATTCAGTGTTTTATTTCTGTGGACCAGTTGAGTTTATGAGAAGTATTTATAATTATTTAATTGAATTAGGTGTTATAGCTGAAAATATTCATTATGAGTTATTTACACCAGGAGAAGATATTACTAAATCAATTTAATTTAATCAGGAGGTATGTTTATTATGAGCCAACAAGAATCTAAAGTTAAAAATATTAATGCGGTAAATTCAAAAGAATTATTAATTAATAATAGTCAGTTTAAAGTCGTTTGTTTTGCATTAGAAGCGGGTGGTGAAATTCCTAAACATTCGCATGAAGCATCTGCATTCATTCAAGTTGTAAATGGTGTTGTTGAAATTAGTTTTGATAATGGAGATAACTATTTATTAAATCAAGGCGATGTTTTACCATTTGATGCGAAAATTAAACATCAAGTTGTGGCTAAAGAAGCAAGTAAGGTTGTTGTTACGATTGTAAATAATCAAAACTAGATAAAGGATTTCAAGAATAGAGGGAAATGATGGCTAAAATAATTGATTTAAATGAACCAGTTTATGAAATATATATGAAGTATCCAGAAATATCAGATATTTTATATCAATTAGGATTTCATGATATTGTAAAGCCAGGAATGATTAATACAGTTGGAAAGGTCATGACACTTCGTAAGGGTGCTACTATGAAAAAAATTGATTTTGAAGTAATTGAACAAACTTTATTAGATAAAGGATATTTATTACATCGTTAAAAGGAGACCTTATATGAGTGAATTTATTAATAATAGTGAAATGAGAAAACAAACAATTAAAGATATTATTAAGCAGTTACATGAGGGAAAAACTGTTGAAGAAGTTAAACAACAGTTTGAGGAAGCATTTGAGGATGTCTCAGCTTCAGAAATTACAGCAGCAGAAGCTGCGTTAATTGCAGAGGGTGTTTCAGCTTCAGAAATTCAACGACTTTGTGATGTTCATGCATCTGTTTTTAAAGGAACGATTGAAGAAATTCACCAACATCCATCGAATGCTATTCTTATTCCTGGGCATCCATTAAATACTTTAATGAGAGAAAATTTAGCGATTAGTCGAATTATAAATCAGGAAATTAAACCTTATCTTCAAAATTTAGATGATGAAGAAAATTATCAATACTTATTAGAGGGAGTTAATCACCTTTCTCAAATAGAACTTCATTACCAGAAGAAGGAAAATTTGTTTTTCCCGTATATGGAGAAATACGGTATTGTTGCTCCTCCACAAGTTATGTGGGGAGTGGATGATGAAATTCGTGCAGATATTAAAGAAATTAAAACGTTACTTGAGCAAAACTCTAAATTAGATTCTATTATAATTCAAAAAATAGAAAATGTTATAATCAGAGTTGAGGAAATGATTTTTAAAGAAGAAAATATTATGGCCCCAATGTTGTTAGAGCATTTAACACAAGAGGAATGGAAAAAAATAGCCGATGAAAGTCATGAAATTGGATTTTTAATCAAAAAGGTATCTGAATGGAATCCCGTTATTTCTACTCAAGATGTTGAGGCAAAAGAGGAAGAAAATGTTCAAGAAGGGTTAATTAAATTACCATCTGGAATTTTTACTACTGAACAATTGACGTGGATGTTAAATACGCTTCCTTTTGATATTACTTTTGTGGATAAAGATGATTTTGTAAAATATTTTTCAGAGGGAAAAGAAAGAACATTTATTCGTACTAGATCGATTATCGGAAGAAATGTATCAAACTGTCATCCACCAGCAAGTGTTCATATTGTAGAGAAAATTGTCAGTGATTTTAAAAGTGGTCGTAAAGATCAAGAAGATTTTTGGATTAAATTAGGTGATAAGTTTGTTTTAATCCGATATTATGCTGTTCGTAATGATCAGGGAGAATATTTAGGTGTATTAGAGGTAACGCAGGATATTAAAGAAATACAACAAATTGTAGGAGAAAAACGATTAGTATCTGAATAACCTTATCATAGATATCTAAATTTCTGAAATTTTTAGAATCAGTAAAGGGTTTCAAAAGCAATGTCTGAGTGACGTTGCTTTTTTATTGATATAATAAGGAAAAGGGGGATGTAAAGATGAGTTTTAAAAAGATTAATGGGATTTTAGCTTTATTTTGGTTAGTTGTTTCTATTGTTATTGTTGTTCTTGATATTAATGGTTTCGTTAATTTAGCGCGAAATAATGTCTTATTTTTCGGATTAATTCTTTCAATGTTTGTTTCATTCCAAATGGTCACTTACTTTGAGAAAAAAGCGAAAAAGAAATAAAAATAAAACCAGTCGAATCGACTAGTTTTATTTATTTTGTAAATATTCTTCTAGAGCCTGAGCTAGTTGATCTGGACATGACGTCTCTTTCGTACGGCATGGGATGCCTTTTAGTTTTTGGATTGCATCTTCAACTTCCATTCCTTGAACAAGGTGCGAAATACCGATTAAGTTTCCTGGGCATCCTCCAACGAAGTTGACACTTTTAATTTTGTTATCTTCAATTTCAAACTGAATTTCTTTGGCACACACTCCGGTTGTTTTAAAAGTTTCCATTTGAGCCCTCCTTTTTGTTACCATTAATTTACAATTATTATAGCAGTTAAGTAAAATGGAAACAAGATAACGAAAAAACAGTAACCGCTTCCTAAATGATCTTGTTTTTTAGTTTATTTCATTTTATAATGGATAATGGATAACCATGGTATATTCAATGATAAAGAGTGTGATTTTTTAGGATTAAGTGGTTATTTATTTGAGGAGTAGGTAGTGTCATGGTTTGGCACTACCTTTTTTATGTGATTTGAATATTTTTTCCCTAAATGGACAATAATTAAGACAAAATATGCTTTTGCGTGTTATAATGAAAAAAAGAAAAAAAGTTATATAGATGGAGTGATTCAGATGTCGACAACTGAAATCAACGATCAATTACAAGTTAGACGTGACAAAATGGAAGATTTACGTCAACACGGAATTGATCCATTTGGACAACGTTTTGATCGTACTCATTTATCTTCAGACTTAGTTGAAGAGTTTGGGGCGTTCTCTAAAGAAGAATTAGAAGAAAAAGAAATTGAAGTAGCAATCGCTGGACGTATCCGTACAAAACGCGGAAAAGGGAAAGCTGGTTTTGCTCATATCCAAGACGTTAAAGGTCAAGTTCAAATTTATGTACGCCAAGATGCAGTAGGTGAAGAAGCTTATAATTTCTTCTCAAAAGCTGATTTAGGTGATATCGTTGGGGTACGCGGTATTGTGTTCAAAACTAAAGTTGGTGAGTTATCAATTAAAGTTAAAGAATATACACCATTATCAAAAGCGTTACGCCCATTACCAGAAAAATATCATGGATTAACTGATGTTGAAGAGCGTTACCGTCGTCGTTATGTTGATTTAATCATGAACGAAGAAAGTAAACAAACGTTTATTACACGTACTCGTGTGATTACTGCAATGCGCCGTTATTTAGATGATTTAGGATATTTAGAAGTTGAAACTCCAATTTTACATACAACATTAGGTGGAGCGGCAGCTCGTCCATTTGAAACTCACCACAATACATTAGATATGGATTTATATTTACGTATTGCGACTGAGTTACACTTAAAACGTTTATTAGTTGGTGGACTTGAAAAAGTTTATGAAATCGGACGTATTTTCCGTAATGAAGGGATTTCAGTTCGTCACAATCCTGAGTTCACTTCAATTGAGTTATATGAAGCTTACGGTGATATGGAAACAATGATGGATTTAACTGAAAACATGATTGCTCATATTGCGCAAGAAGTTTTAGGAACAACAACTGTGCCTTACGGAGGACATGAAATCAACTTAGCAGTTGGATGGAAACGTTGGCACATGGTTGAAGCGATTAAAGAAATTACAGGTGTTGATTTCTTTAAAGAAATGACATTTGAAGAAGCTAAAGCAATCGCTAAAGAGCATAACGTAGAAGTACCTGCTCACTTCACAGGGGTTGGACATATCATCAACGAATTCTTTGAAACATTTGTTGAAGAAAAAATCGTTCAACCAACATTCATCTACGGACATCCAGTAGAAGTATCACCACTTGCGAAGAAAAATGCTGAAGATCCTCGTTTCACTGATCGTTTCGAGTTATTCATCGATGCTCGTGAATACGCAAATGCCTTCACTGAGTTAAATGATCCAATCGATCAAAAAGAGCGTTTCGAAGCACAATTAGCTGAGAAAGCATTAGGAAATGATGAAGCATCTGAAATGGATATTGACTATATTGAAGCATTAGAATATGGTATGCCACCAGCAGGAGGACTTGGAGTTGGTATTGACCGTTTAGTTATGTTATTAACTAATTCTCCAACAATCCGTGACGTATTATTATTCCCAACAATGCGTAAAAAATAATAAATGAGAATCCCGCTATGTGTAGCGGGATTTTTTATAGCATCAATTAATGAGAAAATTATATTTTTACGTTAGCTTAAATGGTTAGATCTTTCTTTGCAAATAATGTTTTACTTATCCACAATTTTATATTTTATAAAAATTAGTTAATGGGTTACCTTTTTGGTAGCCCTTTTATTTTGAACGACGTTATGATATGATGGAATAAAGTTTATTGATTTTATGGGGGAGGAGATTTATGTTAGGATTAGTGATTTTTCCAATGTTATTTTTTATGATCGGTTTTTTATTTAAGGTGTTTCGTCCATATTATAAGCCTGCGGAGTTTGTTTTCTTTAATATGGTCGCTTCAGTGATTGCTTTAGTGATTGCCAATGGAGCAACATTATTTATTACGATTCTATTTTTTATTCAGATGGCGCTTCTTCATGTTGGGATTTATTTAGTTTTTGCTTTTGTTGGATTAGCCACACAAAATATCTATGATTGGATGAAAGAAAAGTTCCCAATGCTAGGTGGGATTACACGTAGTTTAACAATGTTAGCTTTAGTGAGTGTGATGATGACAGCCTGCTTTTCAATTCAATATCTTTTAACGTTAATTTATTAAGTAGCTCAGAATTTTTCCGAGCTTTTCCCTGTTTTAATATGAAACCGGATACACTAAAACTCTTCCTTTTTTAATTCGTATTTTAAAAATAAGGGAATATATTAAAATTAGAGTTAGTTAATGGGGGGGATTAAAGTGGCAGTAGATACAAATTTATCATTACGACAATCGATTATTTATCAAGTGTATAATCGAAATCATAACGAGAGTGGAACGTTCCGAGAATTAATCGGTGATTTAAAGCGTATTAAAGAATTAGGTGTTGATATAATCTATTTATTACCGATTCATCCAATTGGAAAGAAAAATAAAAAAGGTAGTCTTGGATGTCCTTATTCAATACAAAATTATCGTGAAGTCAATCCTGAGTATGGAACGCTTGAAGATTTTAAAGCTTTAATTGAAGCGACTCATGAACATGGGATGAAATTGATGATTGATGTTGTTTATAATCATACGTCACGTGATTCAGTTTTATTAAAGACACATCCTGAATGGTTTTATAAAAATAGTGATGGAGCATTTGCAAACCGCATAGGAGATTGGTCTGATGTGACAGATTTAGATTATACAAAAGATGTAGCTTTATGGGAGGAGTTAATTGATACGTTAAAGTACTGGGCAACTCAAGGTGTGGATGGCTATCGCTGTGATGTGGCCTCTTTTGTTCCAATGAAGTTTTGGCTAAAAGCCCGAAGCGAAATTTCAAAGATTAATCCTAACTTCATTTGGTTGGCTGAAAGTGTAGATGGTGGTTTTATTAAAGGTGTTCGTTCACTAGGTTATGATGTTCATAGTGACGGTGAGTTATATGAAGCCTTTGATATTTGCTATGACTATGATGTTTATCGTTATTTTAAAGGTTATTTATTAGGAAAGTCATCGTTAGCTGAGTATGTGAAGCGAGTTCAGCTACAAGAGTGTATTTATCCAGGTAATTATGTGAAGTTACGTTGTTTAGAGAATCATGACCAGGAACGAATTGCTTCATTAGTTCAATCGCAAGAGCAATTAAGAATGTGGACAACTTTTGCTTATTTACAAAAAGGAACGACGATGATATATGCAGGTCAAGAAGCGTGTTGTCGTCATCAGCCAAGTCTATTTGATATTGATAAAGTCGATTGGTCACACTATAATGAAGCGGGAGTTGCTGATTTGATGAAACAATTAGCAACGATTAAAAAAGATGATGTGATGCGTAATGGTTATTATGAAATTGAATTAGGAGATGTTTTTGATACGGTTTATTTGACTTATGAAAGTCGTGTGAAAAAAAGAGTTGCTATTTTTAATTTTAGTTTAAAATCGGGGGAGCTTTTAGTAGGAATTTCGGATGGAGCTTACAAAAATTTACTAACTAATCAGTTCGTTTTAGTGAAAGATGGGAAAGTGTCTTTATCAAATGAACCAATTATTTTTGATATTAATAAATAAAATCTACTCAGTTGAGTAGATTTTTAATTTTGTTTAGTATTTGTAAAGATGCGTTAAAAGAGTGCAAAACTGACAAATAGTTTTAGCAGATTTAGTGTATCCTAATAGAAAAAAGATTAATTAGGTGAAGTTATGAAACGTTTATTCATTGGTATTTGTTTTTCACAAGAACTTAAAGATTATTTTAAAGAGAGTCAATTAATGGTTGAAAAACATTGTGAAACTGCTAGGTACACACGATATGATAATTTTCATCTAACCCTTAAATTTCTTGGGACGATGAATGAGTCAAGTGTTAATGAACTCATCGAAGTTATGAAAACGATTGAACTAGAAAAAATCCATTTAATGTTTGATCATATTGGATTCTTTAAAAAGAAGAATCGATATATTGTTTATATGGGACCTCAGGCTAATGAGAAATTAACCAATCTAGCAATGAACTTACAAACAGCTCTAGTTCAAGCAAATTTAGTTAAGCAAGAAGAATTTGTTTATAAACCTCATGTGACTCTATGTAGAAATGCAAAGTTACTAATTCAATCGGGTGATATATCACGTGAAGCGAAAATTCAAAAAGAAGCAATCATCAATAATATGACGTTGTATGAAAGTGCGACGATTAACGGAGTGTTAACTTATACACCGTTATATATTCGGGAGGTATAAAAAATGACAGAACAAGCAGGTTATTTAGAATTCATTGAGTCATTTAATCATATACATAAATATCTAAAGAAATATACAGATTCAGATGATAATGTCTCATTCAGTGATTTGCTTTATAAAGCTAAGGGGCATCCGATGATTCATCTTTATTTAGATGATTTACATCTATTCCGCAAATTACGTAATATTATTGTTCATCAGACGGATGATTTTGAACAATTAATTGCATATCCAAGCGATGAGGTTGTTGAACGAATTAAATTTATTGAACAACAATTAGTTGATCCATCAACCGTTAGTGTTTTTAAAGCAGAGGTCGTTAAATTTAATGCCACAGATTCCATAACTGAAGTATTGAAGTTATCAGGGGAAAAAGAAATCTTAAAGCTTCCTATATACGAAAATGATAAGTTTGTTGGATTAGTCACTTCAAGGGCAATTGCAAAATGGTTACAAAAGCATATCGAGAATAATACGATTGAGCTTTCAGGAAGCGTGAAGGATTTATTAGATTATGAAAAAAAATCACAGTACGAGTTTGTTGCCCAATTGATGACAGTTTATGACGCTTGGCACTTATTTCAATCCTCACCTAAAAAGCTGGATGCTTTATTGTTAACAGAAAGTGGACGACAAGAAGATCAAATTGAAGCAGTGATTACTTATGATGATGTTTTGAAATATATTTACACGCATGATCAATATGTGTTCAATTAAAGATTTTTAAGTTTTGGGCTTGATATTCTAAAGTTTTGCGGTTATGTTAGGGTTAATAATGTCGATTAAGGGGGATTTATTTCATGAGCGAGTATGTAAAAAGAGTCATGAATCAAAAGGTTGAAAGGACATTAACAGCATTAAATCGACATGGATTTAATGCGACATTTGTCGCTTCTAAAGAAGAGGCTTTTTCACTCATTCTATCATTAATAAAAAAAGAAGATTTAATTGGAGTCGGCGGATCAGCTACGTTACAAGAGATTGGTTTATTAGATGAATTAAATAATGGGAGTTATCGTTTCATTCAGACACAAGCTAAAGGTTTGACGGAACAAGAACGCCATCAACTGTATAGAGAGTGTTTTTTTGCAGATATTTTTTTAAGTAGTACAAATGCCATTACTGAAGACGGCTATTTATATAATGTCGATGGCCGTAGTAATCGAATAGCTGCCTTACTGTATGGACCTAATCGTGTCATTATTGTAGCGGGGATAAATAAAATTGTTCGTAATATTGATGAAGCAGTGATGCGAAATAAAGAAATAGCAGCACCTGCGAATGCCCTTCGATTAAATCGTAAAACTCCTTGTACAAAAACTTTGAAATGTTGTGATTGTCAGAGTTCAGAACGTATTTGTTGTAATTATGTCGTAATGGGCCCACAGTTAAATAAAAATCGTATTACTGTGATTTTAGTTGATGAGTGTTTAGGTTTTTAAATAAATTTAAAAAAATCTATATAAGTCCAGATAAGTTTTTCATATCGTAAAAACTTTTAAGCCCTACTAATGGAGGAAACATGCTTCGCATGGTAGGTGACCCCTGGACGATAGTCTGTCTTAGTATTAAAAAGAATTGCCAACTAAGCCTGCTATAGAATGATGAAATACATTTCTGTTTCCATATAGAT
>JAUMTV010000281.1 GCA_030531025.1 Turicibacter sp. | reverse complement strand
TCTATATAAGTCCAGATAAATTTTCTTCATAGAAAATTTTTATCTGGACTATAGGGTGTCTTTATAAATTAAAGGATATCAGTATTTTTGTTTGCCACCTTAGATGTAGAATACTTATCTGTTTATATATAGACGACGCGAATCTAACTTTTTCGTCTTTCATAGAGTGTATAATTAAAAAATCATATGGAGGTGAATACTGTGAGCCGTTATCGAACTAAACAAAAGAAAATTTGGCTTAATCTTATAATCCTTAACTTTTGGACATTAATGATTGGGGGATGTCTTTATTACTATCATCAGACAACAACGATGATTACTTTATTAAATGAAAAAATCGACCAACAAAACCAAACTATTGAACAACAGCATCATGCTCAAACTTCACTCGTTGATGCTAACCACTCTTTACAAAAGCAACTAGAAGAAGCATTACAGACGAAAGTTACATTAGAAGATGAGAATCTCTCACAAGAAGATCAGCTCGTTGCTTTAACAGAACAAAATCAGCAGCTAAATAACAATATAAGCAACTTAAGTAGCCAACTAGATGAGTTAACTAAACTGAATGAACAGTATGTGGCTGAGCGCCCACTTTCAGTCGTTGAACTTGAAACAAAGTATCGGCAACTTTTAGGAGAGGCTCAAACAAAGGTGAGCGAACTTGAAACAGCTAAAAATAATGTTCAAAAAGAGCGTGATGAACTTCAAGACTACTATGAACAACTTAATGAGCACTTCTATGTTAAGGATGACTTAAAAGTTAAGCTTGTTGAAACAAGAACAAGCAATCAACATTATTGGGTAGCAGAAATTGTCTCTTCAGAAACAACACCATTAAAAGGGGCGATGGCTAATGATACGTATAATGGAAAAAAAGAAACTATTTCATCAATGGCTAAGCGTTTAGGAGCTGTTTTAGCCGTTAATGCCTCTGGTTTTTATGCTAAAACAAATAAACCAATGGGGACTGTTGTTCGAAACGGAGAGCTTGTAAGTATCGACCCAGCTTATACAGGTGAAATCTTATCGTTAAAGTCAGACGGTAACTTAAACTTCACGACCATTAATTCAGAAGAAGAGTTTAATAATTTAGACATTGAACAAACCTTTACTTTTGGCCCCATTCTTGTGCGTGATAGTCAGGCAACTCAACTGAATGATACAAGTCGTCATCCTCGAACTGCTATCGGTCAGTTAGATGATAATCGTTATGTCATTGTTGTCGCGGAAGGAAGAATGGAAGGTACTGATGGAATGACTTTAGGTGAACTCCAACAATTATTCTTAAATTTAGGCTGCAAAACTGCCTATAATTTAGATGGTGGTGGATCAACAACACTTTACTTCCAAGGGAAATTAATTAATACACCGTCTGATGGAAGTGAACGTTCAGTTGTCGACATGATCTACTTTTAATAAGAACTTTCACTGATGAAAGTTCTTTTTTTATGTTAACTTTTGTTGTTGACTGTCTTCGTATATTACAATCCTAAAAAAATATTCCTAAAAAAGTTTATACGTAACCGTATTCATCATATAGTTTACTAAGCTATATATAAACAGAAATAAAATCTACATTTATCACGACACACTAAATGTTTGAT
>JAUMTV010000280.1 GCA_030531025.1 Turicibacter sp. | reverse complement strand
TAAATGAATGATGACTAGATATTTCAGAATTTTGTTGATAATTAGCAGGCTCTACTGGCTCAGGTAGCGCACTACTTTTTTTAGATTCTAAGAATGTAAATTTATTAACTAAAACCTCTGAGATATACTGACGAACGCCCGCTTCATTATCATAAGTCCTCACTTGTAATCGTCCTTCAACGCCAATCATCGCTCCTTTAGAAACATAATTCGCTAACGTTTCCGCGGTTTTATTCCATGCGACACAAGCAATAAAATCAGCTTGTTGCCCACCTTGCTCGTCTTTATAAGGACGATTCACGGCTAATGTAAATTGAACATAGTTTGTCCCGTTTTTATTTTGCTTTAATTCAATGTTTTTTGTTGTTCTTCCGACTAAAACAATATTATTAATCATTCGATGGCCTCCTTATCATACTTCACGATCCAATAATCTTTAGCTTTTCTGACGTAATACGGAATCTGATATCGACTTAAATACGCTTCAATCTCTTTTAGGTGATGAGCGTAATAACAATAAATCTCCCCAGCACGCTCACAAGTAATACAGATTCGCTCCTGTGAGATAAAGGATGAATTCGGTTCACCCTCGATTTCTTTTAGTTCATTCACAATATCTAATTGCTCAAAGACTGCTTGAATCGCAGGATCCCGTGTGGTTGTGCCATGCTTCACCCGAAAGAGCCGATGATAATCAAGATTATACATCTTCGCAAATGTTGATAACTTCATCTGATGCTGCTTCAAATACTCTTGTAACGTCACAGTGATTCCCCTTTCCCCACTTCCGTTCATCAGTTATTTATAAACTGTTGTAATCGTCGTTCTAATTGTTCACAATGCTTGGCACAAAATTCAGCTCGATTTCTCTGCTCAATAGCGACCAACTCATTATTAATCAAAAGGCTTAAAATACGTTTAGTTTCTGACAATACTTCAATATCAAATGAATGAATCACATCTAACTGTTTCATTTTCTCACCCTCATTCGTTTATCTTGCATCCGTGCATAAATATAAAACAAACCATTCCAATCGCTATATCTGATTTCTACTTCTTTAAATTGATACATCAGATATTCTCGCTCCAACGTTTCACCAATCGAATCTTGATTTAATACCATCTCCATCACTTTGCGCTTACTCATTTTCGTTCGATTCTTCGAGGGCTTTGGTAACACCAAATTCCCTTTACTACTTCCCCATCTTCGTTTCCCCTTTAATCTAAACGCTGTTCTTTTATAGGTTTCTTCATCCTTCATCATGTACTTGCACACACCGATAAAATTTTCTTCTTTATAATAATTTAACGTTCGAATGGTTGATGCACCTAGTTTCCACTTTGATTCCACTTCTTCTTTGGTTAAGCCATTATCCATAATTAAATGAAGATGAAATCGCTCGGTTCCCGTGGTTCCTTCTTCAATGACATAAACATACTTCGCATTCTCTAAACCTTTTTTCTTTCGTGCCCGATTAATCCGTCTAAAAAAATTCTGACATAACTTTTCTGTCGTTTCTAAATCTTTCGGCTCCTCTTTAAATGTAAAAGTACACCAATAATCCCCCGTATAAAAATTCTCATGAATTAATCGCATCAGCTTTTTCTTAGCATT
>JAUMTV010000020.1 GCA_030531025.1 Turicibacter sp. | reverse complement strand
CGCTAGTAGGGCTTAAATTTTCTATGAAGAAAATTTATCTGGACTTATATATTAAGAAATCAATTCTATAAATCTTGAACTTAAAGAGCTATAAGATTTCAATAATGCTCATTTTATAAGGATCTTTTGATTTTGATAAGTTGAAAAATCGCGGTAAGATTTATTTTAATCAAGGTTATGATTTGTTGTAATGTGAGTTGAAGTGTCGATTTCAATCTGGTCTTGAGTTTTGGAAAACCTTTCACTTAGCATAAGTTTGTTATATTCGAGAAAATCTCATCATATAGTGTAAAGAGATAATGTAGAAAGGAGAATCGGACTTATGAAAATCCACATTGTACAGCGAAATGATACGTTTGAATCAATAGCCGGAAAGTATGATGTCAGTGTTCAGGATTTGGTTGGGATGAATACTCATATCAACCCTCAGGCTGGCCTTGTACCCGGATTAAAAGTCAAAGTTCCTTCATCTGCCCGAAAAGAAGAATCGAATGTCACACAACATATTCAAAAATATTATCCGAATTTAGATACGAATCCTATTGAACTGAAGACAGTAACAACAGTTGAACCGGAACCTGTTGTGGTGAAGCAAGAAGTTGCAAAACCAACCCCTCAAGTAACTGAGGTAAAAGAGGAAGTGGTTCCAGTTCCTTTAAAACCAATTCAAACTGAAACGCCTACACAACCAAATGATGGGGTTAAATTAGGAGGAGCAGTAGCGAGTATCGAACAATATAATATTTCGGTCAATCAAAAAACATATCAGCAGCCGAAACAAACAACAACGTTAACATCAACACAATCGGTGACACCAACACCGGCGCCAGCTGTTAATCAAATGTCACCTTATTTAAATCCACCTATTCCACCAATGATGAATTTACCGTATGCACCAAGTTGTTCTTCAGCGGCCATGCCATATCAAGTTCCAGGTATGCCACCATATGCAAATCCTTATCTAGGTACTTACAGTCCTTATGGGGTACCTTATTCATCTCCGTACGCTATGAGAGGCGCACAAGATGAACGCTTCTTTGTTGGAGGATTTGGTTATCCGTTCTTTGGTGGATGGGGATGGGGAGGTTATCCATTCTTCGGTGGATGGGGATGGGGACGCTATCCTTATTACGGTGGTTGGTACCGTAGTCCATATTAAATTAAATCACTCACCATTTCCTAAAAAGAAGATGATTAGCATCTTCTTTTTTTTATGTTTTAAGCAGTTATAAAAAATCACTCGAGTTTTTGGTGATAAAAAATAAATTAATTACCTATCCTGTATAGATAACTCTTGTATATACAAGCATAATGATTATTGAGGAAGAAAAAATTAAATGTCTATGGAATGGGAGGTTTTTTATGAAAGTAATTAAAGTATAATCTATTGAGGAAATGGGACAAGCAGCTTTAAAAGAAGTGTTAGCTGTCGTTAAAAAAATCCAACAGCTGTTTTAGGATTAGCAACAGGAAGTAGTTCAGTTGGCTTATATGAAGCAATGATCAAGGATCATCAAAAAAAATAAAACGTCATATGCTAATATTCGTACGGTAAATTTAGATGAATATGTTGGAATTGAATCATCTCACTCACAAAGTTATCGTACATTTATGAATGAAAATTTATTTAATCATATTGATATTAACCCTAAAAATGTTCATTTACCGAGTGGAGATTGTGAAGATCCAAAATTAGAATGTGAACGTTATGAACAAGTTTTACAAGAAAACAAAGTGGATTTACAAATACTTGGAATTTGGTCAAATGGTCGTATTGCTTTTAATGAATCAGGAACACCGTTTAACTCAACAACAAACGTTGTAACCCTAGATGAACAAATACGTCAAGATAATGCCCGCTTCTTTAATAGTTTAGAAGAAGTACCAAAGTATGCGGTGACAATGGGGATTCAATCTATCTTGCGTGCTAAACAAATTGTACTAATTGCAATGGGTAAAAATAAGGCAAAAGCAGTGGCGCATATGATCGGTAGAAGTGTGACGACAGATTGTCCAGCCTCTGTTTTACAACTTCATCCAAATGTTGTCATTATTACTGATGAGGAAGCTCTATCAGAAGTAAAAGTAAAACCATCATCTGTTGTGATGGATGAACGTGCTGTTGCACAAATGTAGTTGGGAAAAACTAGGTGATACTTCACACCTGGTTTTTCTTTTGGTACAATCAAAGTACTATAATAAAAAAGGATGGATGAGTGTGGCATTACCAAGATATCGTGAAATTGCACGAGAACTCAAAGAACAAATTGAAGAGGAAGTGTATCAAGAGCATCAGCCGATTCCGTCAGAACCAGAACTTGCTAAATTATATGAAGTCAGTCGAATGACAGCGCGCCAAGCGATTAATGAACTTGTTTATGAAGGAGTTTTATATCGTATCAAAGGAAAAGGAACGTACGTCAATCATCAAAAATATGAAAAAAGTATTCATGGACTAACAAGTTTTAGTGAAGATATGATACAAAAAAGGATTTACACCCAGTAGTCATTTAATTCAAAAAAAAGAGATTAAAGCAACAGAGAGGATTGCTGCAAAGCTTCAAATTAAACCAGGTGATCAAGTTATTGAACTGATGCGTGTTCGCTTAGCGGATGAAGAACCAATGGCACTAGAAATTGTGTATTTACCAACTAGTATTATTAAAGATGTTCCTGAAAATATTGGCTCAATTTCACTTTACGATTATATTGAACAAGATTTAGGGTTGTTAATTGATTATTCAATTCAAGAAATTGAGGCTATTAATTTAGATGATGAGGTGAGTCAACACTTAAAAGTTGAGACAGGAGATCCTTGTTTACTTATTTGTCTTCAATCATATTTAAAGAGTGGACAAATTTTTGAATATGTAGAATCTTATTATCGAGCGGACCGCTATAAATTTATTCAACCCGCGTATCGTAAAACAATTAAATAAAAAAGGAGAATGTTGATGAAAAAGACATGGAAAGTAGTTTTAATGATCTTACTTTTAGTAGTAATCGTTTCAGGGTGTCAAGCTGATGCGGTAGGGATGAAAACATCAGAGGTGGAACAGCCAGAACAGTTACCGTTAGTGACGATGAACATTAAAGATTATGGAACGATTGAAGCAGAGTTATATCCGCATATTGCTCCAAATACAGTGAATAATTTCATCTCATTGATTAATAAAGGATTTTATGACGGATTAACGATTCATCGAATTGAAAAAGGATTTGTTTTACAAGGTGGTGATCCAACTGGTAATGGAAGTGGTGGACCTGGTTATAGTATTGAGGGAGAATTTACAAGCAATGGTTTTTTAAATGAGTTAAAACATACAGAAGGTGTTTTATCAATGGCACGTACGAATCAACCAAATAGTGCTGGTAGCCAATTTTTCATTATGTTAGCAGATGCACCTCACTTAGATGGAAATTATGCTGCTTTTGGGAAGGTGATTTCTGGTATGGATATCGCTCATAAAATTGAAGAAGCGGGATTAAGTAATGGTCCAATTATGATTGAATCAATGCATGTTGAAACATATGGAGTTGACTATCAAGAACCTGAAAAAATTAACTAAAAAGAGTCCGATAAGGACTCTTTTTTATCTGAATTTGGTTTTAAACCTTAAATGTTGGCTCATACTAACAAACGTTAGACTAGAAATCATGAGGTGATGTACAATGAAGAAGTATAAAGCATATTTTTTAATTGGGGGAGCACTTTTATCTTTGATGGCATGCTCTAAAAAAGAGTTAACGAATAACCAATCAACAACAGAAAATCAAATGACAAATGAGTCAGGCACTTCTCAGGTTAAAGCCGTTGATATGCTGATTGAAGATGTTTTAATTCAAGCAAGAAAAGCGATTGGTAATGGGACAGTCACAAATATTGAATATGAAATAGGTAATCCTAATTATTATGAAGTGGATATTTATGTCGGCGATTTGAAGTATGAGCTTCAAATAGATGCATTAACAGGAGAACTTTTTAATCAAAAACAAACATCAGTCAATCCTACCATTTTAGATGGAGTCAATATTTCAATTGATGAGGCGATTTCCATTGCTGCAGCACAATCTAATGGTGGGCTAGTTCATTCTATTCGTCTAGAACCAAAAGAGATTGGTGTTGTTTATGAGGCAGAAGCTATAAAAAATAATAAAAAACAAGAAATAGAGATTAGTGCAGCAGATGGGAAAGTTATCTCATTTGAAGAAGAAGTACACGATTAAATATGAACAAAAGATGACATTTATCCCCTAAGATGAACATATGATTAATTGAAGAGGAGGACGAAAAAGGAAGTAGGGGGGGAAAATGGATGATGTGAATCGCGCGTACGAGATCCTCGGTGTGACACCGACAATGTCACTAGAAGAAATAGAAGGTGTCTATGATGAATTATTACAAAAGTATGAACATCTAGCCGAAGACAATATGTACTATAAACAGAAAATCATCGAGTGGAGTGATGCTTTGGATTGTATTATTGAACATCGCATTGACATAGCAGAGCATCAAGGTTTATCTCAAGCAGAACAACGACCTCGAAGATTTTGGAGTTTAACGATTATTAAGCTTATTTTTGTTGGTTTAATTGCTTTTATCGTTATTAAAGAATTTAATTGGTTAAGTACAACACCTAAAACTAGTGATACACCTGGTATCTATGAATTATCGAATAACTTTCAGCTATCATTATCTAAATTTAGCGAAGTTGACAATTGGGATTGGGGGTATTATGAAGAGGGAGATGAATGGGTCGTTGTAATAGCTGTTGAAGTCTCAAAGGCAGCTGAAGATGGAGCATTAATCAATGCTTATAATTTCCGTTTAGAAGAAGATTACCCAACTACTTATATTACAAAAGATATTTATTTAGATGATGACTTAAATCAAGTTCATTACTTAGGGAATAATAGCGAGTTAGTTACGGTAAATGGAAAGTTCGGTGTAGTTTTTCAAGTGAAGGCTTTTGAACAAGGAGAAGAACGAGTCTTATATTATTATCATCCAGATGGAAGTAAACATGAAGTCGGCCGATTAATTTTTGATATGCTAGAAGAGCCAGAAGATCGCGGTATTTTTATTTGAAAAAGCATCGCTAAAGGATGTTTTTAATATGGTTTCCAATCACGGAAGACGTTACCTTTGTCATAAAGTCTTGCTTCGTCTTTAGAGAGAAGTTTGCAAAAATCAACGCGCTTAGAAAAATCAGATCCTGGACCAATATTTTGAAATTCATAAAACTGTAAATTTGCATGTTCTTTACTCCAATCATCCCATCCAAATGGGTGAATATGATCACCTAAATAACAATTTAAAAATACAACATGTGCAAATTTTCGCCAAGGCCGTCCTAAAAAAACAGATTGTTTCTTAGCATTACTTACTAAATTACAGTTATGAAAGACATATCCATAAGCTTCATTAGCTGGTGTTGAAGCTGCAGTTACGTAACTCACACCATCAGATGCATTTGAAAAAATAGTACATTTTTCAAAATAAGCAGTTGCGCTTCCAAAGATGAAGTCGATATCACCTTGAATGTAGCATTCTTCATAATAATGTCGACCGACTGTTCTTGGCAAATGTTCACCTGGCCCGACAAATGAACCTGGAATAACGGGAGATGGGGGAAGGGGAGCAGTAAATAATGTATCTTGATGAGCTATGAAATGACAGTTTTTAAAATGTAAACAATCACCATCAATATAAGCTGCAATTGCTTGCCCTACCTCTTTTCCGCTTCCAGCAGTATTTTTAAACGTAATATTTTCAAATGTTAGGTTATTACCACGAATGAAGGCTGTATAACTTCTAAATGTTTGAGTTAATGTTTGATCACTTAATCTTTTTTTAGCATAATCATCAAATGTAATAATAGTTGTTTTTGGATTCTCGCCGATAATCATCAAATTTGAGTGCTCAAGGTGTAGCTTTTCATAATAAGTACCTGGTTTAATCAAAATAGTCATGGGTTTATTTTTTTCTAATGCATTAATCGCTGCTTGAATGGATTGAAAATCTCCATTTCCATCTAATGAAACAGTTATCATCATAGAATCCTCCTTACTTTTGTATACGATTACATTGTAGGAGTAATAGCCGAAAAGATTTGTCGAAATGACATGAACGTTTTGATAAAAAGAGGATTATAATTTAGATATTTTTACTAATTATAGCAATAAAATAGAATAAGGATAAAGAAGGAGGGATTGAATGGAAATAAAAATTATGAGTCAAGAAGAGGCTCAAAACTGGAGCTATGATCAGTGGATGGGAGTTGCTTTATTAATTTCTATTATTGGAACACATACTCAATTACCAACGTTTTATAAAAATCCGCGGATTATTGAAAGAATTTCCTTAACATTTGATGATATTGAAACAGTTGAAGACAATCATACCTTATTATCAGAAGAACAATGTTTGCAAATTCGAGATTTTATTTTAGAGCATGTAGAAGAGGTAGAGACGATTGTCATTCATTGTTTAGCAGGTGTTTCACGAGGTGCAGCTATCGCTTTTGCGGTGTGTCATTTATTAAACTTAGATGATTCATGGATTTGGACTTCAAATCGCTATTACCCAAATAAATATTGTGTATATAAATTGAATCGTGTTTTAAATTTAGGATTAACAGAATATGAAATTGAGTCACGCTATGCCTGTAAACAAAAAAACATCAGCTAAGCTGATGTTTTTTTATTACGACGATATTGTAAAAGTAAAATGATGCAAGCAATGACAGCTGTTCCACTTCCAAATAAGAATGGAAGTTTGCTATCCATTTGATATAAGAAACCTGACATCAATGATCCAATAACCATTCCTAGTGAACGAGCTGAATTTTGAATTCCCATAATTTCACCTGCATTATCTTGTGCATGTTTAGAAATCATACTTTGATAAATCGGCTGAGCAAGCGGAAGAACGATAAAGAAAATAACTAAGAAAATACCTACCATAATAATGTTAGAACTATATGCCCACATAAATAAAGAACCTGCAGTTAGTGCAATCACAACAATTAACGTTTTTAGCTCATCATATTTAGCTGCTAGTCGCGGGTTAATGAAGAAGTTAACTAAAATTGCACAAATTGGAGCGATACTTAAAACTAACCCATTTAACTGAGTTGGTAGTTTTAAATCAGATTCAACAAAGTATCCAATCGTTGAGTTATAAGAAGTTGTTGTAATATTCATAAAAGCAACTGTTAAGATAAGTGTTCCTAATAATGATTTAAAATCAATGTTTGATTTTTTAAATTTTAGATGGTTTAAAGCAACGATTGTTTTTCCATCTTTTTTCTTTTCTAATGTTTCAGAAGTGAAAATCCATAAAGCGATCGTTAACACAATACAACAAATGAATTGAACAATAAATGTGATTTTATAATCTGAGCTTCCAAGCCAACCACCAATGTTAAATCCCGCTGCAGCCCCCATGGCTGTAGTAGCAGCTAAGTAAGCTAACGATTTAGCACGATTTTCTCTTGAAGATAAATCACTAATACAAGCCATAGTGACAGCAACGTAACTAACACTTAATATACCACCAAGAACTCTAAAGATTGAAATCACGGCAGCTGTTTGACTCAGTCCAAATCCAAGTTGTGCGGCTCCATAACCTAAAACCCCAAACATTAAAAACTTTTTACGTCCTTTATAATCAGAAAGGCTTCCCCAAATAGGAGAGAAAACATAGCTTCCTATAGACATTAACGCAAAAAATAAACCAAACATATAAGACGGTAGTTGTAACTCATTAATTAAGCGTGGAGTTACCGGGTGAGCAAAATTAAACACCGTCATAATTAAAAAGTTAAAAATTAAAAATTTTCGTAATGAGTTTTGTTTCATAAATCCTCCTTGTGAAGTTGTCACTAGTAATCATTATATAAAATTTAACAGATAAGCTCAAACTGTAAGCTTAAAAAGTCGAACGAAATTCATTCATTGTTTATCATATGAGTTTATTAAGTTGCGTATGCTTCTAGTAACAAAGAGTTAAAACGTATTAAGACATAAAGAAATAGAGTTGAAAGGGGGAAGTTGCAAATCATCTGATGTTGCAACGAGGTAGATGGGGACAAAAAATAAAAGTTACTACAGGAATTGGTACCAACATTGGAAAGAAGAAGAGCAGGAAAAACAAGAAAAATTAGAGCAATCAGTGAATGAGTTACGAACGTATCAAACCTATAATGTTGAAAATCCTCAATACAAAGCAAATCATGACCTGAGTAGGCAGTATGCGGGATATAGTCAATCTAAACGTCGAAGCTCACATTCATCATACAGTTCGACACGTAAAAAGTCACAAATGACAGATATTAATTTATCAAGACAAAATCAATTTTCTGATGCCTTACGTGGAATTCTTATTGGACTTCCGCTCGTTGTTGTCTTGTTAACTGTTCTTTATGCAGCGGGTGTTATTCCACAAGATAAAGTTTATGCATTATTTGGAATTACGACAACTAGTCCAGTCACTGAATATATTCAACAATATGATGAACTCATGGTATTACATAATAATATTAATCAAAGTTTATCTGAGCATATTAGCAATAATAATATTAGTTCAGTCTATATTCAGGAGTTAAAAAACCAACAGCAAAATATTATTAATAAAACACAACAATTACTAGCAACGAACGATGAAACGTTTAGCAAGATGGGACGACTATTAAATTTGAAATTAATGAGTTTAGATCAACTAATTATACAAGTTTCAAATAGTGAAACTGTTACAGATGAAGTAACAGAGATATATAATCAATTTGTCAGTGATCAAAATGAAGTTGGAAATCAAATCGTCTTAGCTTTAACGGAGATTCTAGATGAAAATAATATTAAGTATACGAAACAAGTTAATGGGGCGATTCAAATTAAATAAATGAAATCCATTCAATATCTTATTGAATGGATTTTTTAATGTTTGCACAGATTAGGTTAAATATGTGTTAAAATGGTCATGATAAACATAGAAATAAAGCTCTTGGAGGAATATATGAATCATAGGATTAGTAAAACATTAGGACTCGGTCAAGAAGCCTATCTCTTTGACTCGCCTTTATATTTAACCAAATCACTACTCGCTATTGCGACAGGATATATCATTGGAAGACAGTTTCCGATTGCAAATTTAGATATGATCTCGGTCTTACTTGGTGTGATGTATAATTTAGAGCCACTTAATCGATTAGGAATCCGTAGTGCAATCAGTCAAGTTTTAGCTTCCGTCATTGGAGCAGCTGCAACAGGTGTTTTAGTTTTAGCATTTGGTGTCAATGTTTTTAGTGTTAGTGTTGGGATGTTATTGACGTTATATGTATGTCTAAAAATTAATTGGCGTCTTGTTTCACCTGTGGCGATCTTTACATCTATTTATATGACACAATATTTACAATTAAATGAAGTGGGATTACCAAGCATCTGGTTAACTTTTCGTTTACGAATTATGGCCCTTAGTTTAGGAATATTGATCGCCTTATTTTATAACTACATTTTTTCAAATTTATATTATAAAAAATTCGCTGAAAAAAGATTACAGTATGCAAACGAACAAGTTCTTAGTGGGCTTAAATATACGACTCAAGTGTTTCAGCGAATATTGCCACGTGGAAAAAGAGGGTATATTCAATTATTTAGTCAACAAATGAATGATTTAGATTTGATTTACTCAAATATTGAATCACTTAAGACAGAGTTTACATTCTTAAAAAAAGAGAATAAACTAAGTGAATTAAAAATGTTACAGGATATTGCAGAACTTTATCGAGATATCAACCATTTAACTTATGATTTGAACTTCTTATTAGAATCTACGCCAGATGTTAAGCTTGATAAGGAGCTAGAACTTTCTTTAGAGGAAGTGATTGTTGTTTTAGAATCTATTGATTATACGAATTCTATTGTTCCTCCATTACATGAGTTAAAAGTTGAAAAGCATTATCTTGATTTAGAGGATTCCTTTGCTGAACGTATTAATAAAATCTGCGAAAAAGTGAATTTAGTCGTAGAAAAATTACAAGATCTTTAATCAGACATAAAAAGATAATTATTGCCACGTTTAAAGATTAGTGATAAACTTAAAAATGGTGTTTTTGACGATTTATAAAACAGAGTTTTGAGACTCTATAAAATGGATAAACTAAAGATATATTAAATATAACAGTCATCTCAGTACACGTTCGTTTTATGCGAACAGTTACTTTAAGGTAAGGAGAAATAAATATGGATTATCAATTAATTGCAACGACGACTTTTGGAATCGAAGCTGTTACTGCTAAAGAATTAAGACAATTAGGATACGAGGATTTAAGGTTAGAAAATGGTAAAGTTCATTTCGAAGGAGATGAAATGGATATTGCGATTACTAATACATGGTTACGTACCGCTGATCGTGTCTTAATTAAAGTTGCTGAATTTGAAGCAACAACATTTGAAGATTTATTTAATCAAACCGAAGCAATTGACTGGAGTCAATATATTCCAGTTAATGGTAAAATGCATGTAGTTGGTAAATCAATTAAATCAACATTACACAGTGTTCCAGATTGCCAATCAATTGTAAAAAAAGCTGTTGTTAAAAGTATGCAACGTGCCTATAACCAAGATTGGTTCTCTGAAGATGGACCAGTTTATAAAATCGAAGTTGCTTTATTAAAAGATGTTGTTACATTAACAATCGATACAACTGGACCAGGATTACATAAACGTGGATACCGCGAGTATGCAGGTGAAGCCCCATTAAAAGAAACATTAGCGGCATCATTAATTTTATTATCTCGCTGGAAGCCAGAACGTTTATTAGTAGACCCATTCTGTGGATCAGGAACTATTTTAATTGAAGCAGCGTTAATCGGGAACAACATTGCACCAGGATTAAACCGTAACTTTGTTTGTGAAGAGTGGCCATCAATGGATAAAGAAATCTTTGAACAAGTTCGCGATAGTGCACGTAAAGCAATTAAAAATAACTCATTACGTATGTTCGGATACGATATTGATTCACAAGTTTTACGTACAGCTCGCCAAAATGCTGAAAAAGCAGGAGTTGCAAAATCAATTGAATTCCATCAGTTAGACTTCCATAAATTCTCTTCTAACTACAAATATGCTTATATGATTACAAACCCACCATATGGTGAACGTATTGGTGAAGAAGACGAAGTCTTCAAGTTAAATAAAAAATTAGGAATGATGAAACGTAAATTATCAACTTGGGATTTCAATATCTTAACATCATTCTCTAAATTCGAAAAAGCGTTCGCACGTGAAGCGGATAAAAATCGTAAATTATACAATGGACGTATTTTAACTCGTTACTATCAATATTTTGATAATAATTTAAAACAAAAATATGGAGTAGTGGCTCAACAAGTAGAAGAAGCCTCTGCAGAATAATAAAAAAGTGACTAGTTAGCTAGTCACTTTTTTATTTGTAAAATAAAGTGTGAAAACAGCGTATATAAAATAAAAACTGAGCCAATATATAAGTGATAGTTCCAACACACTTAAAGCACATCTGTAAAAGCTAAAAATTAAGATAGTAGTTTTAAATGAAGGCAACTAGTAATACGATTTAAATTTTGGAGGTTTTTTAACTATGGCAACAGGAATAGTAAAATGGTTTAATGCTGACAAAGGTTTTGGATTCATTACCGTTGATAATGGTGACGAAGTATTTGTACATTTTTCTGAAATTCAAGGTGATGGATTTAAAACATTAGAAGAAGGTCAAAAAGTAGAATTTGAAGTGACACAGAGCGATCGTGGGCCTCAAGCTTCAAATGTTCAAAAATTATAGATAGAGAAAGAGTTGATGAGATATCAACTCTTTTTCTATAGAAGTATACCATTTTTATCTGAGATATTATCGTGATAAAATAATAGAGATAGGATGGTGAATCAAATGAAATCAATACATATTAATAAAATAAAAGATCAATTAAATAGTCTTAATCTCATTGATATTCGTGAGGATATAGAGTTTTTAGCATTACCTAAATTAGCAGAGGCTAAACATATTCCAATGACTAAGTTAATTCAATCTCCTGAAAGTTATTTGAATAAAGAAACATGTTATTATTTAATTTGTCGATCAGGGGCAAGAACTGCTCAGGTCACTGAATACCTTACAACTTTAGGCTATGATGTCATCAATGTTGAAGGTGGCATGCTTGAATTTTATAATCACTAAAAATCTCTTCTAAGAAGAGATTTTTTTATACCAACAAAAATATTTATCATAAGTAAAAGTAAAATTTAATATGTTTATATGAAAACAAGAGTTATAGCTTGAGTGATGTTTCATAAAGCTATTCAACTACTTATAGGCTGAGAATAGTGTTAATGTTTGTTATAGAGGACCTCTATCTCATTATTCATTGTGTAGCAAAGGTGCTAAGGAACTCACATATTAAAAGTTTAAAACATATTTGAGTTTTTAGTAAATAGTACTTTCATAATCATGATTTTATTAATGAAGAGTAAGTGAGATGAAGGTTTCAGTGTGAGATAGAAAAAAGATAACAGTAAAGGAGTAAATCATGACAGAATTAGATATCATCCGAATGATTCAAAGCATTCATAATCCTTTTCTCGATAGCTTTTTTCAACTAGTGACCATGTTAGGTGAAAGTTTTATGATTATGACAATCATTCTAGGAGTCTATTGGTGCATCGATAAAAGATGGGGAGAGTACATTGGCTATTCATTTTTTACAAGTTCCTTGTTAAATAACACGATAAAAAATATTGTAAAGGCAAAGCGTCCAATGGGGGAGGAAGGAATTCGATCGCTTCGTGTTCATACAGCGACAGGATATTCGTTTCCAAGTGGCCATACGCAAGGAGCAGCATCAACATATGGTGCATTATATTTGTTACTAAAAAAATATAGGTATGCCTTTGTCTTTATCATCATTATTCTTTTAGTTGGACTATCACGATTATATTTAGGTGTACATTATCCTAAAGATGTGTTGGGTGGAATGATATTTGGGGGATTAAGTAGTTATATAACGTATCAATTGTTTAAGTGGTCAAAGAATCGAACACAATTATATTTAATAACATTAATTATTTTTCTCCCTTTTGTGTTTAATTCATCAGTAGATTTTGCAAGATCGATAGGGGGATTTATCGGCTTTATAATTGGAATAAGTTTTGAAGCTAAATTTGTTAAATTTAAAATTGATAGTAGTCCTCTTAAAAAAGTATTACGGTTCACAATAGGAGTAGGAATACTATTAATTTTAAATGTATTATTTTATCGTTTATCAATCGAAGCAACCTATTTAAAGTTTCTAAAAGAAAGCTTAGTTAGTTTTATTGGATTTGGAGTTTATCCTTATTTGTTTAAGAAAAATTAAAGAAGCAACTTAAAAAGCAGAATTAATTGATTCTGCTTTTTAAGTTTTTTTAAAAAAAGTGTTTGACATTATTCGACAAGGATGTTAATATTAAAAGGCACCAAGGAGCGAGTGGAAAAATGAAAAAACATTTGACATTATTCGACAAAGGTGCTAAAATGAGAAAGTCGCAAAAAAACGGATTAGGCCCGTTGGTGAAGCGGTTTAACACACATGCCTTTCACGCATGCATACACGGGTTCGAATCCCGTACGGGTCACCATTAAGTGGAGGATTAGCTCAGCTGGGAGAGCATCTGCCTTACAAGCAGAGGGTCGGCGGTTCGAGCCCGTCATCCTCCACCATAATAAGAAAAGCAAAAGCGAGCGCTTATAACAGGTAGAAAGTTTAAAGAACAATGGAATAACTGAAAGTTATGAGTTGTTATTGAACTTTATAAGTGTTATGCGAGTGTTGCTAGACAATATAAAAGTCCTGCTAGCTCAGTTGGTAGAGCATCTGACTTTTAATCAGAGGGTCAGAGGTTCGAGTCCTCTGCAGGACACCATTTTTTAAAAAAAGGCGCGTGCCTTGAAATAAATGACATGCCTGGGTGGCGGAACTGGTAGACGCACAGGACTTAAAATCCTGCGGGTGGTGACACCCGTGCCGGTTCGATTCCGGCCCTAGGCACCATATTTGGCTTGGTAGCTCAGTCGGTAGAGCAAAGGACTGAAAATCCTTGTGTCGGCGGTTCGATTCCGTCCCAAGCCACCATTTATCACATCGCGGGGTGGAGCAGTTGGTAGCTCGTCGGGCTCATAACCCGAAGGTCGCAGGTTCAAGTCCTGTCCCCGCAACCAAATAAAAGGTCCAGTGGTGTAGCGGTTAACATGCCTGCCTGTCACGCAGGAGATCGCGGGTTCGATTCCCGTCTGGACCGCCATTTAAATAGTAGTGAATGCTCTTAATTAGAGCTTTTTTTATTTTTTAGGCTAAACATTTAACTTGTTTAGTCTTTTTTATATTTAATCAGCTATTTTCATACAATTTGAATTTAATATCACTTTTTCGCTTAGAACTTGTCGATTTGCCTATTTATTTAAAAAATGATATGATGAATATTAGTTATTAACAAATAGGAGGAGCTAACAGATGAAAAAGCAAGCTGCATTAGAATTAATCGATTTTTTATATGCAAGTCCAACTGCATTTCATAGTGTTTTACAAACAGAGTCATATTTAATAGATCATGGCTATGCTGAGTTAAAAGAAACTGATAAATGGTCTTTAGAGCCTAAAGGAAAATATTATGTTAAGAAAAATGATTCTGCATTAATTGCTTTCGAAATTGGAACAGGTGATATTGTTGACCATGGAATCCGTATGATTGGGGCACATACTGATTCACCAGGTTTTAGAGTCAAAGCTAAACCAGAGATGGTTACGGAAGGAACATATTTAAAGTTAAATACTGAAGGTTATGGTGGACCTCTTTTATATACATGGTTTGATCGTCCATTAGGGTTAGCAGGGAAAGTAACATTAAAAGGTGAAACACCGCTTAAACCAGTAACTAAGTTAGTGAACATTAATAAACCATTATTAATTATTCCAAGCTTAGCTATTCATATGAATCGATCTGTTAATGAAGGATTTGAAGTGAATAAACAAAAGGATACATTACCTTTACTTGGATTAGTAAATGAGCAATTTGAAAAAGATAACTATTTAGTTAAATTATTAGCTGATGAGTTAAACGTTGATCATCAAGACATTATGGGATTTGAATTAAGCTTATATGAGTATGAAAAAGGGTCATTAGTTGGTATGAATGAAGAGTTCATCTCATGTGGTGGATTAGACGATATGTGGATGGTTTATGCTGGAGTTAAAGCGTTAGTTGAGAGTGGTGAAAATGCTGCTACTAAAATGATGATTTGCATGGATAATGAAGAGATTGGGAGTTTAACAGCACAAGGTGCTAATTCAAACTTTATTCCTAATATTATTGAACGTGTAACATTAGCACTTGGAAAAGATCGTGAAGATATGCATCGTACATTAGCTAATTCAGTTATGATTTCTGCTGACTTAGCACATGCCGTTCATCCAAATGTTGCAGAAAAGCATGATCCAACAAATCGTCCAGTATTAGGAAAAGGACCAGTGCTTAAAATTGCTGCTTCTGGTTCATATAGTACGGATAGTAACTGTATGGCAATTTTTGAAGGATTATGTCAAATGGCACAGATTCCATATCAAAAATTCTATAATCGTTCAGATGTTCGTGGTGGAACAACAATTGGTCCAGTGACATCATCAATTTTAACAATTCCAGTCATGGATATGGGTGCTCCATTATTAGGAATGCATTCAGTTCGTGAATTAGCAACAGTTGAAGATCACGATTTAACAGTTAAATTATTTACAACATTCTTTGGGTTATAAAAAAACTCGACCAATTGGTCGAGTCTTTTTTTATTTCTTTGAATTTTCAATTTCTTCAGCTAATTGATTTAAATATTCCCAACGTTCATATTTATAAGCTAAATTTTCTTCAACTTCTGTTTTTTCCGCCATAATTTCTTGTAACTTAACATAATCAGTCGAATATTGAATCAGTTGCTCATCTAGTTCAGAAACTTTTTCTTCTAGTTCGGCAATTTCATCATCAATGGTTTCAAATTCTTTTTGTTCAGCAAATGTAAATTTTATTTTTTTCTCTAGACGTGGTTTTGCCTTTTGCGTCTCTTTTACTTTTACTTCTTCTTGAGTAGCTTCTTGCTTTGCTAAATTATTGGCTTCTTGAAAGGCTAGATAGTCACAATAGTTACCTGTATAGATTCTAATATGTCCATTTCCTTCATAAGCAAAAATTTTATTACAAATACGATCTAAGAAGTAACGGTCATGTGAAACTGTAATAACAATGCCATTAAAGTCATCTAAATAATCTTCTAAACGTCTTAACGTATCAATATCTAAGTCATTTGTTGGCTCATCAAGAAGTAAGACATTTGGTGCATCCATTAAAATGCGTAATAAGTATAAACGGCGACGTTCTCCTCCAGATAATGTTCCGATTTGAGAGTATTGAAGATGACCGTCAAACAAGAAGCGTTCACACATTTGAGAAGCAGTAATACGTGTTCCATCAGCTGTTTCAATGTATTCACGCTTTTCTTTAATATAATCAATGGAACGCATATTTGGATTCATTTCTTCACTTTCTTGAGCAAAGCATCCAATATTAACTGTTTCTCCAATGTCAATTGTACCAGCATCTGGCTTGATTTTCCCACGAATTAAGTTGATTAAAGTAGATTTTCCAATCCCATTAGGACCCACAATACCAATGCGATCTGTTCTAGCTAGTGTGTAATCAAGATCATGAATGAGGCAGCGATCCCCATAAGATTTACTCACATGATTAAACTCCATGATTTTACGACCAAGACGTGTCGAAGCGACTGAGATCTCTAGGTTTTCTTGGGTAGTATTCTTTTCTTGATTTTTAAGGTCTTCAAAACGTTGTAAACGGGCTTTTTGCTTAGTAGAGCGTGCTTGTGCTCCTCGGCGAACCCAAGCCAATTCTTTTCTTAATAAGTTTTGACGCTTATCTTCCATAGCAGCTTCTAATTGAAGACGTTCCATTTTCTTTTCAAGGAATAAAGAATAATTTCCATCATAGCTATATAGCTTTCCTTTATCTAATTCAATAATACGATTCGTTACACGATCTAAGAAGTAACGATCATGGGTAATCATTAATAACGATCCTTTTCGGGCATTTAAATAGTCTTCTAACTTCGAGATGGTTTCATTATCTAAGTGGTTTGTCGGCTCATCTAAAATTAATAACTCACATGGAGTAATAAGAGCTGAAGCTAATGTCACGCGCTTACGTTGTCCACCTGATAACTCTTTGACTTTTTGTGAGAAGTTAGTGATACCTAGCTTAGTTAAAACTGATTTAGCTTCGCTTTCTAAATCCCATAAATTTAAACGGTCGATTTGGTCTTGAAGTTTTAATAAACGTTCATTTATTTCATCATTATAATCCTTTTGTAAGATTTCAAGAATTTCTTGATAATCACGAAGGAGCTTCATTTCAGGTGAGTTTCCTTTGAAGACTTGCTCTAAAACAGTTGCCTCTTCATCAAAGTTTGGATTTTGTGAGAGATATTCAATGCGAACACGATTACCTTTTGTTATTTTTCCTGTTTCTGGCGTTTCAACACCAGCAATAATTTTTAAAAGAGTTGATTTTCCAGTTCCGTTTACACCGATGATTCCAATCTTTTCACCTTCGCTAATTCCGAATGAAATATCTTTAAGTAATGTTTTAACAGAGTAGCTTTTACTTATATTTTCAATTGTCATTAAATTCAACTTTATCACCACTGCATTTCTTAAATTATAGAACTATTATACCGTGTTTTAAAAGGAGAGCAAATAAAAAACCCGATTTATAATCAAATCGGGCTAGAAATGAATTTCTTCTTTATCTGCATATGGGAGTTCAATGTGATAATAGAGAGTGATCAGACGAATAAAGAAAATTAATCCTAAACATAGATATGAACTTAGCGTCATTCCGAGGATTGGATGAATAAACCAAAAGCAGATTGCGCCAATTAAAGAAGCCACTGCATAAATTTCACGTTTTAAAATTGTAGGAACTCGTTGAGCTAAAACATCACGAATGACTCCACCACCTACTGCTGTGATGACAGAGACAAATATGAAAGTCATAAAATTATAATCTGACTCAATAGCTTTCATTCCTGCAGCAATAGTAAATACGGCTAAACCAAGTGCATCTAAAACAATAAATGATTTTCTCCATGGTATTTGTCCACGAAATAAGATGACTAAATAGGTTGCAATGATAATCACTAATAAGTATTGATAGTTAGAAAAAAAGGCAGGAATTCCAATATCAGTTACAACATCACGAATGACTCCACCTCCAATGGCGGTGACAGTTGCTAAAATTAAAATTCCGAATAAGTCCATTTTCTTTTCCATGGCACAAATGGCACCTGATGCTGCAAAAACGAACAAGCCGATATATTCAAAAAAAGTAATTAAGTCCACTTTAATCTCTCCCTCAAAATATAAAAGATAACATTGTTAAAAGTATAACAACCACCTTATTTTATGTCAATTTATCATTTTTAAAAACTAATTTTAATCTTATTTTTTTTGATCTTTGGTGTGATGATGTTCGCACTTTGGTGGGACTGGATCGTATCCTATCCCCCCCCATGGATTACAGCGTAAAAGTCGTTTAGCAGCTAGATAGCCACCCTTTAATGCACCATGTGTTTCAATTGCTTCGATGGCATAGTGAGAACATGTTGGAATGTAGCGACAACTTGGATTAGATAAAGGAGAAATATATTTTTGATAAAAACGAATAAGTTTAATCATGAACTGTTTCATAAAAGAAAAGGTCCTTTCTTCATTAAGATAAATTTATATTAACAGAAGTGAAAATTTGTTTCAACCATCTAGGGTTTTACATAAGATATGTCGTACAACTTATTTACCATTTAATTCTAATCGATAAATTTTGGTGAGGTGATGTGTATGTGTGGAATTTTTGGAGCGATAAACTATCAAGTCAATGAGGTGAAAACACCTTATGACACGGATTGTATTCAAGCAGTCTTTCATCGTGGACCAGATGAAGGGGGAACCTTTTATGATAAGCATGTATTTTTAGGACATCGTCGTTTATCAGTTGTTGATATTGAGCAAGGAAAGCAACCAATGGCTTTTCATCATTATACAATGGTTTATAATGGTGAATTATATAACACAGAAGAAGTAAGAGAGGAATTATTAGCAGCAGGATATACGTTTAAAGGTCATTCAGATACAGAAGTTTTATTAAAAGCTTATGTTTGCTTTGGAGAAAAAGTGGTTGAGAAATTAAATGGGATTTATGCTTTTGCAGTGTGGAATAGTAAAGAACAAACATTATATGTTGCGCGTGACCGTGCTGGGGTAAAACCACTGTATTATAGTTTGTTACCTGATGGCATCATCATTGCATCAGAACAAAAACAAATTTTACATTATACGCATAAAAGTGAAATTACATTAGAGGGATTTAAAGAATTATTAGCAGTTGGTCCTTCACATACTCCAGGGCATGGGTTATATAAAGGAATCGAAGAATTAAAACCAGGTTATTATATGAAAGTTTCTCAAGGACATATTGAGTTTCAGCAATATTGGGAAGTAGAAGCAAGTAAGCATGAAGATGATTTTGAAACAACTGTTGAAAAAACAAGAGAAATCTTACTAGATGCGATTAAACGTCAGTTAGTATCAGATGTTCCACTTTGTACGTTTTTATCTGGAGGTGTAGATTCTTCTGCTATTACAGCAGTTGCAGCGAGTCAAATGAAAAATCTTCATACTTTTTCAATTGATTATGAAGATAATGTAAAGTATTTCAAAAAAACAGATTTTACAGTTTCACAAGATAATGACTTTATTAAATTAATCTCTGATTTAAATCAAACTCATCATCATTACTGTGTCATTAGTAATCAAGATTTAGCAGATGCTTTAACTGATGCCGTTCATTTACGTGATATGCCAGGAATGGCAGATGTCGATTCATCGTTATATTGGTTCTGTAAAAAAATTAAAGAAGAATTTACGGTTAGTTTATCCGGAGAATGTGCTGATGAGATTTTTGGTGGCTATCCTTGGTTTTATCGTGAACCAATGAATGGTATGTTTCCATGGCTTCGTGATTTAGCTATTCGAAATACTTTATTAAAGCCTGAATGGCAAGAAAAATTAGATGTAATTGGCTATGCTAAAGAACGATTTAATGAATCGATTGCACTAGCTCCTATTTTAGAAGGAGATAGTGATTTAGAAAATGAAAAACGTCAACTGACTTATTTAAATATGAAATGGTTTATGCCAACACTACTTGATCGAAAAGATCGTATGAGTATGGGTGCTAGCCTTGAAGTTCGTGTCCCATTCGCTGATCAACGCATTATGGAGTATTTATATAATATTCCTTGGGACATGAAGTTTTATGGTGGCATGGAAAAAGGATTATTACGTAAAGCGTTAGAAGGATTACTACCTGATGAAGTCTTATATCGTAAAAAAAATCCCTATCCAAAAACTCATAATCCTCATTATAAAGAATTGACTCAAGCGTTATTAAGAGATGCACTCAATGATCCGGACTCCATTTTACATGAAATTTTTGATGAGAAAAAACTATGGGCATTAGCTAATACGGATGATGAAATTATTACTCGTCCTTGGTTTGGTCAATTAATGACTCAGCCACAATTAATTGCTTACTTATATCAATTTCATTTATGGTTTAAAAATTATCATATCTCGTTTATTGAATAAAAAAAAATCGTTAGCAAAATGGATGCTAGCGACTTTTTTTAAAATGAATAGGGGGGAGGGGGATAAGAAAATAAAGGAATAAAAATCTTTGTTTTTGGACATACTAACAAAAAAAGTCTAAGTTAAGGGGATTATACTATGCGTTGGATTGGTTATTTTTTGTTAGTTCTCTTGGGGATTTTTATACTCCTATTATTCATTAAAATTAAGATTGAAATTTTCGTTCAAAATCAGAACGGTTGGATTGAGTTTAGATATCTTTGGCTCAAGTATCGAGTGAAATTGGATAGTCTTATTAGTGAGCCTATGAAACAAGAATCAAAACAGCAGGTTCAAGAAGTCAAAGAAGCAACAGAATCAAAGGTCACAAAAAAAGAAGTGAAAACTGATGTGAAAGTTAAGAAAACGACGAAGGTAGAAACGGTTGAGCACACGTCTACTAAAGGGAAAACAGTAAAAAAAGTACCGCTTGTGAAAAAAGAGAAAGTTAAAGAGAAAAAAGTTAAGAAAAAGCTAGATATAAAAGAATTGAAGCGAATGTGGCATCGTGGAAAAATCATTTTTAAAGAATGTAAAGTGATTTTGATTCGATTAACGACACGAATTAAAATTAATAAATTAGACTCACTGATTGAGTTTAGTTTAAATGATGCAATGACAACAGGATGTATGTTAGGAGTCATTTGGGGAATTGAAGCAAATATTTATCGATTTATTGAGCGTTATGTGAAAAAGATTGAATCATATCATTTTGATGTTAAAAGTAAATTTAGTGGAAATTCAATTTTCTTGAATCTCTCATGCATACTCTCGTTCAGATTGGTCGATATTATTATTGTTCTTTTATTATCTTTTAAAGAATTGTTAACGATTAAAAGAATGGTTAAGCTAGAGGAGGAACGATAGAATGGCTGAACATCCAATTCACAATTTAATGAAAATCTCCATGGAAAATATTAAACAAATGGTCGATGTTGATACAATTGTTGGAAATCCAGTTAAAACTGAAAATGGAGAAACAATTATTCCTGTTTCTAAAGTAAGTTTTGGATTTGCAGCAGGTGGTAGTGAGTTCGAATCAGAGCATAAAACAGGACCAAATGAACAACCTCCATTTGGTGGAGGAAGTGGTGGTGGATTTTCAATTACACCAATTGCATTTTTAGTTGTTAATCAATCAGGTGTGGAATTAAAGCACTTAGAAGAACGTACATCTTTATATGAACGCTTATTAGATCAAGTACCTAAAGCAGTAAATAGTATTATGAATGAATTTGATAAATCAGGAAATAAATCATCTCAAGGAATAGATAATGACAATGAGTAAAACAAATGTTTTACTCATTTTTCATGTAAAAACATCTAGATGAAATTATAAAAAGTTAGGGAAATATTGCACAAAGTTACAGTTAAGCGCTTTTTATTAGAGTGAAAATTTAAATAAAGGTTATAACATTTTTTGGGCTAAAGCAGTGACATTAACTTAAAGTTGTAGTAAAATCAATGTGTATATCATGAAGAGGTGATTTTTAGTGCTTAGACCTGAAGTAATTGAACAACTATTTGATCTCGTAGATGAAACCTCGATGATCATTAGCTCGGAGCTTAGGATGAGTTATCTACATGCGATGTGCGAATCTTGTCAAAATATCATGTCGCAAGAAATTAACCAATCGATTAGTGAAGAGTCGAAGGAAGCTTTACAAAAGCAATATGCTACACTAGAGGGGTTAGAGTTTACACAAGAGGAAATAAGAAAAGCGCTTCAGTTGGCGATTTTGAAAGGACTAAAATCAGAACGTTTAACAAATGCAATTATGACACCAGATTCAATTGCTCTTATTTTAGGATATTTAATCTCTAAGTTTATTAAAAACTTTAATGAGGTTCGAATGGCCGACCTTACGGTTGGAACTGCTAATTTACTGACTGCAATTTTAAATCATCTACAAACTGAACCACAAGAAATTTATGGGGTTGAAGTTGATCGTGATTTATTAAAGATTGCTTGTACACTTTCTGATATGCAAGAGTATGCAGTTCAGTTTTATCAGCAAAGTTCGTTAAAACCATTATTTATCGATCCGCTCGATTTAATCATAGGAGATTTACCTGAAGGACAGTTAGAAAAAGAAGAAGTTAATGAGTTAGAATTAACGTTAGCTAATCAAGGTGTCAACTATCTGCCTTATTTATTAATTGAGAATCATCTTAATTACTTAAAGCCGGGTGGATATGCTTTTTACGTTATTCCAAATGATTTATTTAGCCAGCCTCAGTCGCAAGCGTTTCATCAGTTACTGACATCAAAGGCAAATATTCAGGCTTTATTGCAGTTACCAACAACTCTATTTAAACAAGATGAACTTGGAAAAAGTTTATTTATTATTCAAAAAAATGGAGAACAGGTTAAACCAGTTGGTGAAGTATTAGTTGCACAATTACCGAATTTCAATGATCCGCATCAATTTAATAAGATGCTCACACGTATTGAAAATTGGATTAAACTTAACAAATAAAATGGAGGGTATCGTCATGACTAAAATTTTATCAGTCAATGCAGGAAGTTCATCATTAAAATTTCAATTATTAGAAATGCCAGCTCAAACAGTAATTACTAAAGGTTTAGTTGAGCGTATTGGATTTGAAGACGGAGTTTTCAACATCAAATTCGAAGATCAAAAAATCGAAAAAGTATTACCAATCAAAGATCATAGCGTAGCTGTTCACTTATTATTAGAAGCATTATTAGATTTAAAAATCGTTTCTAGCTACGATGAAATTAGTGGAGTTGGACACCGTGTTGTTCATGGTGGAGAAAAATTTGATCGCTCAGTAGTCGTGACACCAGAAGTGTTAGCAGAAATCGAAGCTTTATCAGAATTAGCGCCACTTCACAATCCAGCAAATGCTTTAGGAATTAAAGCATTCATGAAAGAATTACCACATGCCGTTTCTGTTGCTGTATTCGATACAGCATTCCATCAAACAATGGACAAAGATGCATACTTATATCCAGTAAAATATGATTGGTATACAAAATACGGAGTACGTAAATACGGATTCCACGGAACTTCTCACCAATATGTTGCAGAGCGTTGTGCTGAATTATTAGAAAAACCATTAGCAGAGACTAAAATCATTACAATTCATATCGGAAATGGTGGATCATTATCAGCAGTTAAAGGTGGACACTCAGTAGATACAACAATGGGATTCACTCCATTAGCAGGAATCATGATGGGAACACGTTCAGGAGATGTTGACCCAGCTGTTTTACCATTCGTTATGGAAAAAGAAAACTTAACGATTGATCAAGCAGTTAATGCATTAAACAAAGAATCAGGATTATATGGAGTATCTGGAGTTTCTTCAGATATGCGCGACATCTTAAAATTAGTTGCTGAAGGTGATGAGCGTGGAACAATCGCGTTCAACTTATTCATTAAACGTATTTGTGACTACGTTGGATCATACTTTGTATACTTAGGTGGTGTAGATGCAATCGTCTTTACAGCTGGTATCGGTGAAAACTCTATTCCAGTTCGTAAAGCAGTTGTTGAGCGTTTAGGAGCGTTAGGAATTCAATTAGATGAGCAAGCAAACAATGTGATGGGAGAAGAAGCTTTAATTTCAACAGCTGATTCAAAAATCAAAGTATTTGCAATTCCAACAAACGAAGAGTTAATGATTGCAAAAGATACTTACGCATTTGTTAAGTAATAATTAATAAATTATAAAAAGAAGCGGGATTCTATATAGGATCCCGCTTTTTAATTAGGTAGGTATTCGATAATGTAATTTGAAGAGGTTATGATATAATTTAATCATTATATGCGCTTAGAGGTGAAATTATGTTAAATGAAATTTGGAGTCAAATCGTTACGTTTAATAAAATCATTATTCATCGTCATGTGAGTCCAGATCCGGATGCACTTGGTTCTCAATTAGGATTAGCGGAGTTAATTCGTTATAATTATCCGCAAAAGGTTGTTAAAACAGTTGGATTTACAGAACCATCATTAGCATGGATGGGGGTAATGGATGAGGTCAGTGATGAAGAGTATGAAGATGCTTTAGTTTTTATTATGGATACAGCTAATTCAGCTCGAATTGATGATGGGCGTTATAAGTTAGGAGCTAAGCTTATTAAGTTAGATCATCATCCAGTCGTTGAAGATTATGCTGAAATTAATTATGTAGATACGAAAGCAACTGCAACATCTGAGATTGTCGTTAATTTATTTTTAGCTAATGAAGAACAATATAATTTAAAGATGCCTTTAAAATCAGCTGAGCACTTATATACAGGGATTATTGCTGATAGTGGACGTTTCTTATATGATAATACAACAAAGCATACATTAGCTGCTGCTAGTTTTTTATATGATTGTGATATTGATCGTAATAAAATTCATGAGTTATTATACCGTCGTCCTTTAAATATTGTTCAAGCACAAGGATTTGTTTTAAGTCAATTTGAAGTCAGTGATGCAGGTGTTGCTTACTTTAAAATGTCTAAAGAGGTTCAAGAATCATATGGATTAACGACTGGTACACGTTCAGCATTAGTTAATACGCTAGCTAATATTGAAGGAATTCGTGTTTGGGTTTGCTTCTTTGAAAATGAAGATGGGCGTATTCGTGCCAATATTCGTTCAAATGGACCTATTATTAATGAAGTAGCTGCTAAATTTGAAGGTGGTGGTCATCCTAAGGCATCAGGTGCCATGGTTAAGACATGGGATGACTGTAAGTTATTATTAGATGAATTAGAAAAAACTTGTTTAACGTATTTAAAAGAATTAAGTTAACTTTTTAATGTATAAAATTCAATACTGTGGAAAGACTATGGATGATTGCCAGTGGTCTTTTTCTATGCTAAAATCAAAGCGAACAAACGTTTATATTATAAGGAAATGGTAGGGGTTCGAATGGGATTTACACATTTACAGGTAAGATCAGCTTATTCGTTATTAACAAGTTCCATCAAATTAGCTGATTATGTTAATTTAGCAACCTCATGGCAATTAAAATCACTAGCTCTAGTGGAAGAAGGGACGATGCATAGCGCCATCAAGTTTTATAAAGCCTGTCAGGTGGCAGGGATTAAGCCGATTATTGGGATGAGCTTAAAAGTAAAAGCGGACGGCTTTAAAGATGATTGGACGTTAATTGCTAAAACGAATAAAGGTTATCAGTCTTTATTAAAGTTAGCTTCTACTGTTGCATTAGAAGGTGGAGAAGTAAAAGTTGAAGAAGTCATTGCTTATTCATCAGACTTGATAGTTATTACAAGTGGAGAACAAGGCTTTTTAGTTTCATTGATTGAGCAACGTCAAGAAGAATATTTAGCTAGATATTATGATAAGTATTTGAGCAAACTGAAACATCTTTATGTTGGACTTTTGCGTGTGAATCATCGGACATATGAAATTTCTCAACATTTAATTCATTGGGCGAAAACTGTAGGATTAAAAACAGTTGCTTTAAATGATGTACGGTATCTTGAAAAAGAAGATGCCAAAACGTTAACCTTTTTAACTGCCATTAAGGAGAATCAATCAGTCACACAAACAGAAATTCAAGATGTTGAGCGCTATTTTAAAACAGAGGACGAGATGCGCGCACTATTTTGTGATCATCTAGAAGCAATTGAAGTCTCAAATGAAATTGTTTTAAGTTGTCATGTTGAAATTCCGCTACATCAACAATTGTTACCAAAATTCTCGACACCTGAAGGAATTGCTTCAGATAGTTATTTAGAAGCACTTTGTTATAAAGGTTTAGTGAAGCGTTATGGTGAAGAATTATCGTCTATTCATAAAAATCGATTAAGTTATGAATTATCGATTATCAAAGAAATGGGATTTGCCGATTACTTCTTAATTGTTTGGGATTTTATTAAATATGCTAAAATGAATCAAATTTTTGTAGGCCCGGGTAGGGGGTCTGCAGCGGGATCGATTGTTTCATATGTTTTAGGAATTACAAACGTAGATCCTATTAAATATAAGCTATTATTTGAGCGTTTTTTAAATCCTGAGCGCATAACGATGCCAGATATTGACGTAGATTTTCAAGATAATCGTCGTGATGAAGTTATCGAATATGTACAGACTAAGTATGGTTCTAGATGTGTGGTACAAATTACGACGTTTGGAACTTTTCAGTCACGTTTAGCCTGGCGTGATTTAGCTCGTATTCATGATGTTGAAACTCAATTAATTAATAAAGTAGCTGCTTTTATTTACTCAGGAATGACTTTAAAACAAATTTATGAACAAAACCGAGAGTTACGTGAATTCTTTTTAAGCTATCCGAAATTAGAGTCTATTTATCAAGAAGCGATGAAAATTGAAGGACTACCTCGTCATACGTCAATTCATGCTGCTGGAGTAATTATTAGTGATCATGACTTAACGGATTATACTGCTATTATGGAAGGTCCGACCGGAATTTATGTTTCTCAATATGAAGCAGAAGATTTAGAAACCATTGGACTGTTGAAGATGGATTTTTTAGGTTTAAAAAACTTAAATATGTTACAGCAAATTACTTCCTTGATTAAAAAGAAATCTGATCCAACATTTGATATAACAAAAATTGAGTTTAATGATGCTAAAACGTATGAGATGATAGCAAAAGGTCAAACAACTGGAGTGTTCCAGTTAGAGTCTGAGGGAATGCGACAGGTTTTAAAGAAAGTTCGTCCATCATCTTTAGAAGATATTGTTGCTTGTAACGCATTATTTAGACCAGGACCTATGGAGAGTATTCCTCTTTTTGCAGCTAGAAAGCATGAGCAACAACCTATTGATTATTATCATCCGAGTTTACAAGGGATTTTACATGATACGTATGGGATTATTGTTTATCAAGAACAAATTATGCAGATTGCCCATGTGGTATCAGGTTATACACTAGCTGAAGCAGATGTATTAAGACGCGCTGTCTCTAAAAAGAAAAAAGATGTGCTAGAGGAAGAAGAACGAAAGTTTGTTTCTAAAGCTGTTGAAAGAGGCTACGCTGTAGAAATTGCTACCCAACTTTATGCCTTGATCTTAAAGTTTGCAAATTACGGATTTAATCGTAGTCATGCTGTTGCTTATAGTATGGTTGCTTATCAAATGGCTTATTTAAAAGCTCACTATCCCGCTTATTTTATGAGCGTTGCCTTAACAAACGTCATCGGAAGTGAGCGACATACTGCTCAATATATTAAAGAAGCTAAGCAACTAAACTTATCTATTTTACCGCCATCTGTGAATTCGAGCGGATTAGTTTATCAAATTGAAGGAAAAGCTATTCGTTTTAGTTTGTTACCAATTAAGCATATTGGATTGAATTTAGCTCGTCAGCTAGTTGAAGAGCGTGAAGCTGGCTTATTTAAGTCGGTTTATGATTTTGTTATTAGAACGAAACGTTTTATGAATCAAAGAGCTTATGAATGTTTAATAGATGTTGGAGCATTAGATGAATTTGGTTATAATCGAATGACACTGCATCATAATTTAGGAGCCATTCTTGATTTTTCTAAATATGATGGCGGTTTATTTGAAACTGATTTTGAGATTCAAGTATTAAGGAAAAATTTTTCGCAACTAGAGTTAATGAAACGAGAAAAAGATTTATTAGGATTTTACTTAAAAACTCATCCAATTTACTTAATGGCTGATGCGGCTAAGGAAAATGGATGGTATTATCCTAGTGATATTGCAAATCTTACGCTATCACAGGCAACATTTGTCGGTTTTGTAGAGAAATTCAGGGAAATTAGAGATAAAAAAGGGAAATTAATGGCATTTATGGATATAACAGACGAACATATGTCATTAACCGTCACTATTTTTTCTGATAGCTATAAAAGTGACTATCGTAACCTTCTGGGAAAAGTGATAGCGGTTAACGGAAGAATCAATATCCGAAATAATGAAAAAAATCTCAATCTTAGTAAAATAATAGCGGTTTCATGATAGAAACCGAGAGGAAAAGATTTATAAATATTGAAAATACTGATATAATATGTGAGGAATAATCTTCATTAAATGGATGATGATCAAAATTCTAGTGTGAGGTGAAACACTATGGTAAAAAGAATTGGTGTGCTTACTAGTGGTGGAGATGCACCAGGTATGAACGCAGCCATTCGTGCCGTTGTAAGAGCAGGTATTGCTAACAATATTGAAGTATTCGGTATTTACAATGGATATGCTGGATTAGTTAAGGGTGATATCAAACCATTAACGAATAGTGATGTTGGTGGCATCATTAATCGTGGAGGTACATTCTTAGGATCAGCACGTCTTCCAGAGTTCAAAAACATTGAAGTTCGTGAACTCGGTGTAGAACAACTGAAAAAGCACGGAATTGAGGCATTAGTTGTTATTGGTGGCGATGGCTCTTATATGGGAGCTAAAAAGTTAACAGAGATGGGTATCAACTGTATTGCATTACCAGGTACAATTGATAATGACATCGTAAGTAGTGATTTCACAATTGGTTTCGATACTGCTTTAAATACAGTTATCGATGCAATTGATCGTTTACGTGATACATCAGCATCACATGCTCGTTGTAGCGTAGTAGAAATCATGGGGCGTCACTGTGGTGACTTAACTGTATGGGGAGCTATTGCAAGTGGTGCCGAAGAGTTAATCGTACCTGAAAAAGGTATCAACATGGATGAAATTGTTGCTCAGATTGAAGAGGGTAAAAAACGTCAAAAGAAACATTTCATCGTAACTTTAGCTGAATTAATGACAGATGCTCATGAATTAGCAAAAGAAATCGAAAAACGCACTGGTGTTGAAACTCGTGCAACTGTTTTAGGACACACTCAACGTGGTGGAGCTCCAACAGCAGCTGACCGTGTTTTAGCAAGTCGTATGGGTGCATATGCCGTTGATTTATTAATCGAAGGTCAAGGTGGACGTTGTGTGGGAATTCGTGACAACAAATTAACACATTACGATATCTTAGAAGCACTTGATTTACCACGTGTATTTGATGAAACAATGTATAATTTAGCGAAACAATTATCTTAATCAAACTATTAGTTGAAGTAAGATTATTGAATATAACTTAAAAGGAGCGTACTAGGAAATGAAACATACTTTCAAAAACACAAAAATGATTTGTACAATTGGTCCTAAATCAGAACCAAAAGAAATGTTATCAAAATTAGTAGATGCAGGAATGAACTGTATCCGTTGTAACTTCTCTCACGGTGATCATGCAGAGCAAAAAGCTCGTATGGACTTAATCCGTGAAATCAACAAAGAAAAAGGAACTCACGTAGCTATCTTATTAGATACTAAAGGACCTGAAATCCGTACTCACTTATTTGAAAATGGTGGAGTTGACTTAGTTGCTGGTCAAACTGTACGCGTTGCTATGAACGAAGTATTAGGAACAACTGAAAAATTCTCTATCACTTACCCAGGATTAATCAACGACGTTGAAGTTGGTGGAACAATCTTAGTTGACGATGGATATGTTGAATTAACAGTTACTGAGTTAGATCAAGAAAACCAAGAAATCGTATGTACAGTTAAAAACTCTGCATTCGTTAAAGACCGTCGTGGAATCAACGTTCCAGGTGCTAAATTAAACATGCCATTCATTTCTGAAAAAGATCGTGCAGATATGATCTTCGGATGTGAAATGCAAGTTGATTACATCGCTGCATCATTCGTTCGTCGTGCAGAAGACGTATTAGCTATCCGCGAAATCTTCGCTGAGCAAGGAAATACTCATACTCAAATCATCGCTAAAATCGAAAACCAAGAAGGTGTTGACAACATGGATTCAATCCTTGAAGTTGTTGACGGAATCATGGTTGCTCGTGGAGATTTAGGGGTAGAAGTACCAGCTGAAGATGTACCATTAATCCAAAAAGAAATCATCGCTAAATGTAATGCTGCAGGAAAAATCGTTGTAACTGCAACTCAAATGTTAGAGTCTATGCAAAAAAATCCACGTCCTACACGTGCTGAAGTATCTGACGTTGCTAACGCAATCTTCGATGGAACTGATGCAATCATGTTATCAGGAGAATCAGCTGCTGGACAATATCCATTAGAAGCTGTTGAAACAATGGCTCGCATCGCTCGTCGTACTGAGCAAGCTTTAGATCACCAAGAAATCATCGCTCGCGCTATGGCTTCATCTACACGTAACGTATCTTCAGCTATGGGATTAGCTGTTGCTGATACTGTAGAAGATTTAGGAGCTCAAGCTGTTATCGCTTGTACACAATCAGGAGCTACTGCTCGTGCAATCTCTAAATACCGTCCATCTGCGCCAGTTGTTGCTGCAACTTCTTGCGAAAAAACAGCTACATCTTTAGCATTATACTGGGGAGTTCAACCAGTTGTTGTTGAAGAAACAGCAAATACTGATGAATTATTAGCTACAGCTGCTAAAGTTGCTGAAGATTTCGCTGGATTAGAATCAGGAGATATCGCAGTTGTTACTGCTGGATTACCTGCAGGTGAAGGAAACACTAACTTAATGAAAATTCACGAAGTTAAATAATTTAATTTCGTTTAATTAAAGAGGGGATTTCCCCTCTTTTTTCATGAGGTGAATTATGTTAGAAACGACACTCTGTTATATTTTTAAAGATGATCAAGTTTTAATGTTATATCGTAATAAAAAAGAAAATGATGTTCATGAAGGCAAGTGGAATGGATTAGGTGGAAAGGTAGAGGTTAATGAAACAACACTTGAGTGTGTCATTCGTGAAGTTTTAGAAGAATCCGGGTTAAAGATTGTTGAACCTATTTTAATAGGTGCTTGTTATTATTCGAACTTTAATGGAATTGAAGAAATGATGTATGTTTATGTTGCGAAGCAATATGAAGGTAAAATTTCTGAGTGTGATGAAGGTGAGCTCCATTGGATGATGAAGAATGAAATCATGAATTTAAATGTTTGGGGAAGTGACCGTTTATTTCTTCCATATGTTATTGATGAAAAATTTTTCATTGGATTATTTGAATACAATAACTTAAAATTTATTGAAGGCGTATGTCAAGAAGTCGATCTATTAACATTAGAAAACTTTATTAAAGATAAAAAAGAACGGTATAATGGAGTAGTACCTGTCAAGTAGACAATTAATAAAAAGAGAATTTATGCGGCATGT
>JAUMTV010000019.1 GCA_030531025.1 Turicibacter sp. | reverse complement strand
ATTAAAAATATAGGCTTTCATCTTTTTCAATCTGATAATAGGTATAACATAACTAGTCATTAATGGGGCTAGGACTTCAATCAAGGATAAAAATATGAGAAGACTATTTTAAAATCTTACGAACTTAGATTGTAAAAATAAGTAGGCTCTCTAGGCAATAAAACGAAAAGTAATTAGCTAAAATATGACGTAAAAATAATATTCCTAACTACAATAATCGTTGACATAATACTAAATTATGGTAGATTAATTAAGTAGAAGAAGGGGAGATTAATTATGAAACTAAATAAGAACCATAAATTATTATTACTAGCTATTCTAATCACTTGGATACAAACGTATGTCGTGTATAAATTCTTTTTCCGACTATCCTTGTCATCGATCATTGAAGAAATACTAATTCTTATTAATTCTCTTGGAGCCATTTTGTTGTTTTATGGATTAACCTATTTTATTAAACAGTCAAAAAAATCATGGGGAATTATTGGGGTATCTTTACTATTTTCAATCATTATGATTGCCAATACACTGTTTTATAAATTTTATGATGATATTATGACTTTACCTATTTTACTTCAAACGGATAATACTGGTGGCTTAGGAAGTAGCGTTATAAATTTACTTGATTTTAAAGTTTTATTTTTAACAATAAATTTACCAATTTTGTTCATAGCAAATCATCGAATTAAGGAGCAGTCTACTCATAAATCCTATTTTTTAAAGAAATATCTGATGGCAATGCTAGGAGCTTATGTTATGACGTTTAGTTTTACCTATTTTAGCGGATTGCCTATTTTTAAAGCTACATATAATCGAGAAGCTATGGTCAAAACGTTAGGAATTTATCAATATGGATTATATGATGCGTATTTAACGTTAACAACACCCATTGATTATGCACTAGCTGATAGTAATGAATTAGTTGAGGTAAATAATTATATTAAATCTAATCAAATTGATTCAAATCATGAAATGTTCTCGCTTGCTCAAAATCAAAATATCATCGTTATTTCACTTGAATCTCTACAAGAGTTCGTCATTGGTTTAGAAATCAATGGAGAAGAAGTAACCCCATTTTTAAATGAGTTTATTAAAGAATGTTATTATTTTGATAACTTTTATCAACAAACAGCACAAGGAAAAACGTCAGATGCTGAGTTCATTACCGAGAATTCATTATATGCAGCCGATCGTGGGGCAGCTTTTTTTGCTAAATCAGACAATCATTATGAAAGTCTAGCCTCTATTTTAAACAATCAAGGATATTACACTGCTGTTTTTCATGCGAATGAGAAAGAATTTTGGAATCGTGATGAAATGTATCAGTCACTTGGATTTGATAAGTTTTATGATGAGACTTTTTATAATCTAACTGAGGAAAATAGTTTTGGATGGGGGCTAACGGATGAATCCTTTTTTAAACAAACATTAGATTACTTAAAGAAGCTATCTTCCCCATTTTATGCCAAGCTATTGACGCTAACTAATCATTATCCATTTGAGTTGCCAGAGCAGTATCAATACAATTCTTTAGGAGAAACAAGTAGTGACATTGTTAATCAATATATTACGACTGTCCGTTATCTTGATGAAGCATTAAAGACATTTATAACTGATTTAAAAGAGAGTGGTCTTTATGAAAATACTATGATTGTTATGTATGGTGATCATTATGGGATATCAGAAAGTTATTATGAAGCCTTAGCTGAATTACTTCAAGAAGAAAAAGTTACGTTAAATCAACATCTTGATTTACAGCGTGTTCCATTTATTATTCATTTACCCAATCAAAAGGAAGGACGTATCATTTCAACTGTTTCAGGACAGGTTGATATGAAACCAACACTTTTAAATTTAATTGGCTTAGATTCGAATGAATATATTAATTTTGGTCAAGATTTATTTGCTACTGATCGACGAGGTTTTATTATCTTGCGAGATGGTACGGTCATAGGAAATGAGTATCGATATACAAATTCTGTTTGCCTGCGCTCGGATTCAGGAGAAGAGGTTGATGTCAGTCACTGTGAGAGCTTAGAGGAAGCAGCTGTACAAGATTTATATTATTCAGATTTGATTTTAAACAAAGATTTACTAAGATTCCAATAAAAAAACTAGCATTCTATTGTTTTCGACAGAAAAAAGATGATAAAATAACACCATAAGTGACAAATTGGATGGTGGGATTTGATGAAAAAAACAAGTATTAGTCTCGTAATTTTAGTTGTCCTTGTCTTAGTTGGGGGATATGTCTTTAAAGGAAACTTAAATTTACAAGTGAGCGCACATGATACCTATGATATTATGCAAGGTGAAATAGATGGACATGTTATTCAAACGGATGAAAAGATTGTGAATCTCTCTTATTTAGAGCGATTTTATAAAAATGTGAAACGACAAATTGATGATCATGTTATTGTAGCGGTTCCACAAGCCAATCAAAAGTATGATGTATATGAGCTTGTCATAGCTGATGGAAAGCTAAAATTATATTATGATGTCGTTGAAGATGGGCAGGGTCGAAAAGAATATAAAGTAAAGCTTTACGATTCAATCAAGAAAATTTATAAAAATGATCAAGTCACTTATATTTTAGTGAATGATCAAGAAGAGCGCGTGTTTTTATCTTATAATATGAAATAATGACAACGGCAATGAGCCAAACTAATCCTAGAAATCTTCGTTTTTAAACGATAGACTAGGATTTTTTATTGTAAAATAAAGATGTTGCAAATGAAGTGAGAGGTGAAGCAATTGAATCAATTATTAAAAGATAAGCTATCATTATTACCGATGAATCCAGGCTGTTATTTAATGAAGGATGCAAAGGGACAAGTTATTTACGTTGGAAAAGCTAAACGTCTCAAGAATCGTGTTAAATCATACTTTACCGGTTCACATAATGGAAAAACAGCACGTTTAGTAAGAGAGATTGCTGATTTTGAGTATATTATCACCTCGAGTGAATTAGAAGCTTTAGTTTTAGAGCTTAATTTAATTAAAAAGTATGATCCAAAATATAATATCATGTTAACAGATGATAAGCATTATCCATATATTAAGATTACGAATGAAGCTCATCCGAGATTAGTAACAACTCGTAAAATTAAAAAAGATGGTGGCAAGTATTTTGGACCCTATCCAAATGCCACAGCTGCTAATGAAACGATTCGTTTATTAAATAAATTATATCCATTAAGAAAATGTCATACCATTCCGAAAAAAGTTTGTCTTTATTATCATATTCATCAGTGTCTTGGTCCGTGTGAATATAGCATTCCAACTCAAGATTACAAGCCCTATATTGAACAAATTTCCCGCTTCTTAAAAGGGGATTATTCGAATGTAAAAGAAGACTTAGTAAAAAGGATGGAAGCAGCAGCTGAAAATTTAGAATTTGAACGTGCGAAGGAATATCGCGACTTAATTTTTCATATTGAGGCCACAGTTGAAAAACAAAAGATGGCGTTAAACGACTTTATTGATCGTGATATTTTTGGATATGCTGAAATTAATGGATTAGTTTGTGTCCAAGTTTTCTTTATTCGTCAAGGAAAAGTGATTGAGCGTGAAGTATCCATTTTTGATGGAATTGATGATGTTGAAGAAGCCGTATTAACTTTCATTGGACGATTCTATCAAAGTAATAACACATTAAAACCAAAAGAAATTTTTATTCCTGCAACACTTAATCAAGAACTATTATCACAATTACTTGATGTGAAAGTCATCGTTCCAAAGCAAGGAGAAAAGAAAGAGCTTGTTGATCTAGCAATGAAAAATGCTGAGATGGCCTTAAATGAAAAATTACAATTGATTGAAAAACAGGAAGAGCGAACATTAAAAGCTGTTGAGAAATTAGGAGAGTTATTAAGTATCCCAACGCCACACCGAATTGAAGCTTTTGATAACTCTCATCATCAAGGAATGGATACTGTTTCAGCAATGGTTGTCTTTACTGACGGTCGACCAGATAAAAAAGAATATCGTAAATATAAGATTACAACGACGTCAGAGGGCGATGATTACCAAGCAATGAAAGAAGTCATTTATCGACGTTACTTTAAAGTGTTAAATGAAGGCTTACCGGCACCAGACTTAATTGTCATAGATGGTGGAAAAGGTCAAATTAATGTGGCAATGGAAGTTCTTGAATCTTTAAATATGTCAATTCCAGTGGTTGGACTTGTGAAAGACGAAAAACACCGAACATCGTTTTTATTAGATGGTCGAGATATGGAAGAAATTAATTTAAAGAAAAAAGGAAGAGCGAATGTATTTGCCTTATTAACACGAATTCAAGATGAAGTTCACCGCTTTGTCTTAAGCTTCCATCATCAAACTACTCAAAATCGTCAATTAACATCAATTTTAGATGAAATACCAGGAATCGGACCAAAACGTAAACGTTTATTAATTCAAAATTTTGGTTCGCTTGAGAAGATGGTTGAAGCAGATGAAGCTGCTTATACTCGACTTGGATTCTCTCCTGAGTTAATCAGCCGAGTGAAAGGATTTATTCAAGAAGAGCTACAGAAAAAACAGTAAGAATTCATGCAGTTTTGACAGATTAATTGGTACTAATCATTATCATATACATAAGATATACTAGATACGGCATTAATCATGGCGTATCAACGAGGATAATGACTACCTCAAAAGATAGGGGGTAGAAAGGTTGAACAAAGGTCAGTCAATTTTAACGAAGCGTGAACAGGAAATTTTCGACTTACTCGTACATAATATGACGACAGCTGAGATTGCTGAGGAGTTGAAAATCAGTGAAAAAACGGTCAGAAATCATATTTCAAATGTTATTTTGAAACTTAACGTTAAAGGACGCTCACAGGCCATTATTGAGCTTTTAAGATTGGGTGTCATTAAATTATAAAAATCACCACCTTTATGGTGGTTTTTTTAATTGCTCTAAAATGAGCAAAGCTTCATCAGTCTTCATCAAAAAATGAATAATGACTTAATCGTTAACAGTGATCGCTATCCGTTATATTATGGAAAAGAATTATAGTCGGATTGTAAAAAAATAATGTGCGAGTAGATTAAAGAAAGAAAGTGTATTATAATAGTATAGAGTAAAGAAGATAAATTCTTCAAAATTTTACAAGATGAAAAGCATCATTTAGTTATGATGAAACTGTTTAATGGAAGTGGTTAGAATGCTCGGACATACCGGAGTGATTTTAAAAATAAACTTAGAAGAACGTAAAATCTTAATGAATGAGACATGGTTTTCATTTGACCCTAAGCTAACGGTATCATCATCTATGTTAGGACAGTCCGTGCAATATAGCTTAAGTGGGAAAAATAAGATTAGTCGTTTAGAATTAACCCAGCAGAAATGTAAAGAACTGAAAGGAAAGATTCAATCTTTAAATTTATCGATTCCTCGTATTTCGTTACATACTGGCGGACAATTAATTCATTTTTATATTACCCCTAAGTATTTCAATATTATTAAGCATCAGTTTAAACCAGGAGATTTTCTTCAATTCACCTATAATCCGATGGAGTTTAAACTAGGAAAATCGACTTATTATGCAATTACATCAATTAAAATAGAAAATCGTAAAAAGATAGAAAACCCTCAAGTGATAAAAAATGAGTTAAGACATACGCTGGATCATTTAATAGATTCTAGTTATTATGCTTTTTTAGATTTAGAGTTTTCAATGAGTGGTCCAGAGTATCGAGGAATTAAATTCCAACCTGAAATTATTCAATTTGGATTAATTATTGCTGATGCAGAAGGAAATCTTGTTGAGAAAATGTCGGCCTATGTTAAACCAACTTTGTTTCCAATCGTATCAGAAAAAACGCAGGATTTTTTAAAAATAAAAGAGTCGGCTATTACATGCGCCATGGGTTATCGTGATTTTTACTATTATATTAAAGAAGTGATTGCTAGATATAACCCTATCTTTTTAGTTTGGGGTGTTTCTGACGGATTCATCTTAGAAAATTCGTATTTAATTAATAATGTGGATCCATTATTTGAACCCGATCAATTAATTGACTTGCAACGAGTGCATCGCCAATATTATCAGATTGGTCAAGATATTGGGCTATATAATGCCATTAAGAGCTATGAAATCTTTACTGGTACCCAAATTCATGATGCTCTTGTAGATGCCCTTGTTTTACATAATATTTTTTATAAGTTTAAATCTATCATTTTATCGAATGAAAAATATCCATTTAAAGAAAATTATCAAAACCTTATGAATAACCGCTAAATATTAAATAAAAGAGATAAGTTTTATCGAATTGTTTATAGAATTGACATCTATTCACGAGTCTTTAGAGAACATGCGATAAAGGTTATCTTTTTTTTTATCTCTTCATATAGTAGCTATATATTTTAGAAGAGGTGAGAACAGATGCAAACAAAATGGGTAAAAAAATTAACATTACCAGTCCTCGCAATGTTGTTTATTTATTATGCTACTCGAACTGAAGATCCTGCAACTAGAAATTTAGTAGATACAATGAGCGAACAACCATCGCAAGAACAAAGCGTTTATTCAGCAGAAGAGTCTTATACGATTTATGCTTGGCATGAATCAGACAATTTAGTGAAAACTTTTGTACCAAAAGGTGAAGAAAAAGATCCAATTCAAGCAATTTTTGATATTTTTACAACTAAAGCAAATCAACTACCGGTTGGAACTACTTCTTTAATTTCACCTATGACAACGTTAAACGATTATCACTTAGAAGATGGCGTATTAACTTTAAATGTTTCACCAGAGTTTTTAGATTATACAACAAATGAAGAGCAAGATGTTTTATCTTCACTTGTATGGACCTATACAGAGTTAGTCGATGTTGATAAAGTGAAATTTGAAATTGATGGCGAAGCTGTTTCTAATTTAAATGGCTCACTTCCAATCAGCCGAGGATTAGATCGATCAATGGGAATTAATTTGGAATTAGATACAACAACTCTTGATGATACACAATTAGTGACGCTTTACTTTGTAACAGATGATAGTAAAAATGGAATGCTTGTACCAGTGACTCGCTTAATTCCTGCATCAGCTGATCCTGTCACTTATGCTGTGAATGCATTAATTCAGGGACCAACAAATCATCAAAATTACGTGACTGTATTCAATCATGAGACAACGTTACTAAGTAATCCTGTGATTAGTGAAGGATTAGTTTCATTAAATTTTAGTTCTGAGTTATACTATGATAGTCAACAAACGAAAGTTTCATCAACAATGTTAAATCAACTAGTCATGACATTAACTGAATTAGATGAGATTGAAATGGTCTCTGTTGCAATCAATGGAAATATTAAAGTTATGGATGATGCGAATCATTCAATTGCCGTTCCAATGAGTCGATTTGATTTTGAAGATGGTTCGTTAATTGAAGCACAATAAAATGAGATTATGTTATAATAGAGGATGTACGTTTTAATCAGATAATAAGCAAGGTGATAGATATGAGAGCAAACGAACGTAAAAACAACGAACTAAGAAAAGTAGAATTTATTCCTCATTATATAATTAATCCTGAAGGGGCTGTATTAGTGTCATTTGGTAATACTAAAGTCATTTGTACAGCAACGATTGAACATAAGTTACCACCTTTTATGCGAGGACAAGGAAAAGGTTGGATTACAGCTGAATATTCAATGTTACCACGTGCAACCAATACAAGAAATATTCGTGAAGCATCACGTGGAAAATTAAGCGGACGCACAATGGAAATTCAACGTCTCATAGGACGTTCACTTCGTGCAGCAGTTGATTTAGAAAAATTAGGAGAACGTACAATTTGGATTGACTGTGATGTCATTCAAGCTGATGGTGGAACACGTACAGCTTCTATTACAGGTGCGATGGTTGCAATGAAACTAGCCTTTGATAAATTAGTAGCAGATGGAACTATTGCAGAGTCTCCTTTAAAAGAGTATGTCGCGGCTATTTCAGTCGGAATCTTAGATGGTGAAGTGATTTTAGATTTAAATTATGAAGAAGATTCAAAAGCTGAAGTTGACATGAATGTCATTATGACAGAAAGTGGCCAATTTGTTGAAATCCAAGGAACAGGTGAAGAGGCCACTTATTCGCATGCACAGTTACTTGAAATGCTTGACGTCGCTAGTCAAGGAATTACTCAATTAATTGAGATGCAAAAACAAATGAGCTAAGGAGTCAAAAGGAATGAAAGAAGTTATCATTGCAACTAAAAATGTTGGTAAAGCGAAAGAGTTTGAACATATTTTTAGTCAATATAATATTATCGTTAAATCGTTATTAGATTTTGAAGAGATTGACGATATTGTTGAAGATGGAGAGACGTTTGAAGAGAATGCGTTAATTAAAGCGCGTGCAATTTCTAAACAATTTAATCAAGTTGTTATTGCCGATGATTCTGGTTTAGAAGTCGATGCACTTGAAGGACGCCCAGGTGTCTATAGTGCTCGTTATGCAGGAGAAAATCGTGATGATCAAGCGAATATCGATAAAGTATTACGTGAGTTAGAAGGGACACCAGAAGAAAAGCGAAGTGCTCGTTTTGTTTGTGCCTTAGCTTTAGTAACACCAGAGGGAGACGAATCGGTCGTTCGTGGAACATGTGAAGGTCAAATTTTAACGCAATGCATTGGAAATGAAGGATTCGGATATGATCCAATTTTCTATCTACCAGAACTTGAAAAAACAATGGCGCAAATTCCAAAAAGCAAAAAGAATGTATTAAGTCATCGTGCAGACGCCTTTATGAAGTTAAAAGAAGTTTTAATGACATTCGTATAGGAGTTATAAGTCATGAAGATTGTAGTTGTTAGTGATAGTCATACAGATACTAAAAGCTTAAAAAAAATTCGAGAGCGTCATTTGCATGAAACAGACTTATTCATTCATTGTGGAGATTCTCAACTAATGAGTGATCATAAAGAGATTCAAGGATATTTAATGGTACGTGGAAATTGTGACTTTGATCAAAACTATCCACTTGATCGAATTGAAAAACTAAATGAGCAAGACACTTTATTCATGACACATGGGCACCATTATGATGTCAAATACTCCATGCAACGTCTATATTACAAAGCTTTAGAGGTTGGAGCTACAATTGTTTGTTACGGTCATTCTCATTGTATTGGAGCAGAAATGAATGAGGGGGTTCTTTTCTTAAATCCAGGGAGTGTACTTTTACCACGTAATACAAAAGAAAAGACATACGCGACGATTACGATTGCTCTTCATGAATTAGAAGTCGTTTATGTAGAAGTTAGTACTGGAGAGACGTTAATAAGAAAAAAATTTAGTCGTTAACATAGAAAGGTAGGGGGTCTAATGCAGGAACAAACTTACCAATATTATTTAAATCAAAAAATGGTGGCAGCACATTATTTAGAACTCGGAAATGTTTCAAAAGCATTAGAACATTTTATTAATGCCTACCAAACACCTTTTGGAACAGAAGATTTAGACTTAATGCTTGATTTAGCTTTTTTATATGATGAAGTAGACGAACAGTCAAAAGCTATTCAGCTCTTTTATGAGATGATTAAACTAGATCCAGAATTTCCAACATCATATTATGGGTTAGCAACTATTTATGATGATAATGAAGATTACGACAAAGCGATTTATTATTATAAAAAGACAATTGAATTAGATCCAAATTATGAATCAGCCCATTTTTTCTTAGCTAATATTTATGATGAATTAGGAGAGAATGATCAAGCCATTTATCATTATGAAAAAACTATTGAAAGTGATCCGAGCTACTATTATGCTTATATTAATTTAGGTTGTATTTATGAAGCAGAAGATAAAAACTTAAAAGCCTATCATTACTTCTATCGTGCTCATCAAGTCGATCCCGCTGATTATATGGCATTATTTAATTTAGGAGTCGCTTGTCGAAAGCTTGGTCAGATTAAAGAGTCGATTCGTTATTATCGTAAATCACTTCAAAGCAACCCAGATTATTCATTTACTTATTTGAACTTAGCTATTTTATATAAAGAAGAGTTTAAAGATTATAAGGAAAGCATTGCTATATATACAGAAGGTATTAAATATAATCCTGAAGTTTCCGTTCTTTATTATAATCGTGCTTGTTGTTATGCTTTATTACATGATAATGAAGCAGCGTTAGAGGATATTAAGATTTCAACGAAACTAAGTCCAAGCTTAATTGACTACATGAAAACAGATGATGAACTGTCTGAAGTGAGACAAATGCCAGAATATCAGTCATTATACGCAGACTATTAAAAAGATAGCTCTCCCCAAAAGGAAGTCACTGAAAAACTAAAATTATTTAAAAAGAAAGACTAAAAATACGCTAAATAACAAAAAAACCTTAGAAAATATGCTAATTCAGCTCATTTTTCTAAGGTTTTTCATTATTTTATCTTCTATTTGCGTCACTTGTTTTAATTAAATGGACTTTTTCAGTGGCCTCCCCCAAAAGAGCTATCTTTTTTTATTTCTATTTATTTTGATAATATATGTGGATAACTTTTTGGAAAATTAGTTAAATCAGGATAAAAGGAATAATTTGCAGAAGTTTGGCATATCTTTGAGGGGGAACAAAATGCTTGAAGTTGATTTAAAACTGAAAGAGGAGAGATAAATGCTAAGTTTAAAAGTTGATTTAGTAAACGATCATATTTTAAAATCATTGATTTTATTTTCTATTCCGTTGTTAATAGCCAATATTTTCTGGTAATTTTATAACATGATGGATACAATGATTGTTGGAAATTTTCTTGGTGATACGTCATTGGCTGCTATTGGGGCTTTCACTGCGATTTATGATTTATTAATTGGTTTTGCTTTAGGAGTAGGGAATGGATTAAGTATTGTTGTTGCACGCTCTTATGGTGTAGATGATGAACAATTATTAAAGCGTTCTGTAGCGGGATCAATCGTAATCGGAATGCTGTTAACCATTGAGATCATGATTTTTTCAAAGATAGGTTTATATCCACTGTTACAATTATTAAATACACTAACTAATATCATTAATGAAGCCTACTCTTATACTTCATTAATTACACTATTTGTCAGAGTCATGTTTGCTTATAACTTATTTTCAGGACTATTACGAACAATTGGGAATAGTGTCATGCCACTAGCTTTTTTAATGATTTCTTCTCTTATCAATGTGATTTTAGATCTCGTATTCATTCATTATTTTCATTTAGGAATTAAAGGCGCTGCTATTGCAACGGTGATTGCTCAAGGAATTTCAGCTGTCTTATGTTTAATCTATATTTATAAAAAATGTCCTTTATTAATTCCTCATAAAGAACATTTTACAAATGACAAAAATCTTTATCATGAATTAGCCGGACAAAGTTTTTCAAGGGGGGGGATGATGGCCATTGTTTCAACAGGTACTGTGATTTTACAAACAGCGATTAATAAATTTGGGTATTTAGTGATTGCCGGTCATACGACTGCCCGTAAGTTAAATAGTTTTTGTATGATGCCTGTTTCAACTTTAGGGTTAGCTTTATCGACATTCATTTCACAAAATAAAGGTGCAAATCAAGGTGTCTGCATTCGTCAATCTATTAAGTATGCGAATGGATTAGCGATTACTTGGAGCATAGTCATTACATTTATTTTGGCTTTGACAGCACCAATGATGGCAAAATTATTATCAGGTTCAAGTGAGGAAATTGTCATTGAGAATGCAACCCTATACTTAATGATAAATGCACCATTTTATTGTATTGTAGGTAGGTTGTTTAACTTAAGAAATGCTTTACAAGGATTGGGACGAAAAGTGATCCCGCTCGTTTCAAGCATTATTGGGTTTTTTGGAAAGATCATTTTTGTTTCATTATTTATTCCTTTGCTTGGTTACTTTGGAGTGATTATTTGTAAACCTATTATTTGGTGCTTAATGTGCATCCAGCTTGTGTATGATTTTTATCAAGATTCTTATATTCGGGAATATAAAAGAAGCTAGCGTAATCAGATTCTTTTCGTTGCTTAATATTTATAATATATGTGGATAACTTTTTATTTACATAATATTCCAAACGTGATATACTACCTAAAATTGAAAATAAAAAGGGGAAGATAATATGCTAACACATCAAGGAACGAAAGTCATTGAAACTCATCGTCTCATTTTAAGACCTTTTAATGTCAATGATACAGCTGATATGTTTAAAAACTGGGCCAGTGATGATGAAGTAACAAAGTATTTGACATGGCCAACGCATTCTTCACTTGAAGTGAGTCAAATGATTATTGATTCTTGGGTGAGTGGATATGGGGAACCTGACTGCTATCAATGGGCTATTGAACTTAAAGAAATTCATGAAGTTATTGGAAGTATTAGCTTAATGAATATAAATAATGATTACGAAAGTGGAGAAATTGGGTATTGTATTGGACGTCATTTTTGGAATCAAGGGATTGTAACGGAAGCCTTTCAAGCCTTAATTCCTTTTTGCTTTGATGAGATTGAAATTATCCGCTTAGTGGCTCGTCATGATGTAAATAACCCTGCTTCTGGCCGTGTGATGCAAAAATGTGGCTTAACTTATGAGGGAACATTACGAAAAGTGAGTAAAAATAACAAAGGAGAATTCATTGACTGCTGTTATTACTCTATTTTAAAAGAAGAGTACCAACAATAAAAGAAGATTAGGAGGAGTGAAGTTTGGAGTACATGGGATTGTTTTGTTTTATGATTTTACTCTTTCACTTAGATAAGCCTAAACGAATCCGAAAGCTAGAACAGGACGTTAAAAAGCTAAAGCGACAACTGAAAGGGGAGGAGAGTAGCATGTCTAAAATTCTATCTTCGTTAATTAATCAAGAATGTATCCTAAAGTCGCAAGATAGTGTTTGGTTTAATGGTAGCATTAATTTATCTTGTAAGATTTTAGACGTAGACGATGACTGGGTCAAAATTTCATTCAATGATAAAAAAGGAGAAAGAAAGATCAAAATTATTCGAATTGAGTTAATCGATGATATTGAACTAGTTTAAAGGCAAGATGAGTTTTTATTTTTCTCTAGATACGTATAATCTAGAATTTGTAAACTGTTATACGTGTAGAAAATATGAAGATTAATTTAGGTCAAGTATAAAAAAATAAATAAGAAATTTAATCAGTGAATTTGAATTCATTTCAGAGATTAAAAGCGTAAGAAAAGGGCAAAACTAATTTGAAGTTTTGCCCTTTTTTACTTATTCTAATGTTTGGTTACTGCTTTCTTCTTCACTAGGAAAATTATTCTCAGCAGAGCAATCATTATCTGCTACATTTATATGTGTATTTACTGAATGAGTTTTAGTTAAAGCTTTTTCAATAATATCGATCATATTTTTCCCTGTTAAAGTTTCAACTGCTTCTGGAACCATTCCTGCAATTGTATTAATATAACCAGGAATTTTTGCAGCTCCGCCGTTTTCACCCCCTTGATCCATAATAACAATTTTATCAGTTTGAGCTAATGGGGCTGAAATAGCTTGTGCAATTTCAGGTAATTTTTCAACTAATAACTCTAAGATTGCTGCTTCACCATATTGTTTATATGCCTCCGCTTTTTCTCGCATTGCTTCAGCTTCCGCCTGTCCTTTTAAACGAATAGCTTCAGCTTCCGCCTGTCCTTTTAAAGAAATGGCTTTCGCTTCTGATTCTGCTTGTAAGCGGAGTGCTTCAGCTTCTGCTTGTGCTTCTGCAATTTGTCGAGCTTTTTCAGCTTCCGCTTCTTGAATTGCTTTATATTTTTCAGCTTCTGCAGTTTTTTCAATTTCAGCTTTTAACTGCTCTTGTCTACGGAGTGTTTCTTGATGAGCTAAATCAATTTCCATCTGTTTACGTTTGATTTCTGCTTGCATTTTAGCTTCAACGACTTCTTTATTCATGATATTTTCTTGAATTGCGTATGCTGTATCAGCTTTAGCTTTTTCTGTTTCTTGTTCTTTACGATATTGGCTGACTTTTAAACTATTTTCCTTTTCAGCTTCCGCAATTAATGTTGCAGCTTTTAATTGCTCTTCTTTTGCTTGACGTTCAGCTTCCGCGCGTTTAATTGCGACATCTCGTTCGGCTTCAGCTTTTGCAATAGCAGCTTGACGTTTAACTTCTTCTGTTTGTTTAACTCCCAAAGATTTTAAATAACCATCTTTATCACTAATATCCCGAATTGTAAATGTTTTAATTTCTAATCCCATTGACTTTAAGTCTTCTGCCGCCACTTCTTGAACAGTTGATGTGAACCGTTCTCTATTTTGATAAAGTGCTTCAACTGATAATGTAGAAACTGTTTCTCTTAATTTTCCTTCCATAACCTCTTGAACAGTATGTTTAATATTTTCAATCGTAGTCTCTAAGTTTCCTGTATTGAATTGTTCCATAGCTGCTAAAATAGACTCATTTGTAGAACTAATTTTCACAATAATTGTTCCTGTTACATCTAATGGAACTCCAGTTTCAGTTAATGATCCCGAGACTTCGACATTAATATTCATATTTTCTAAACTGATCATATCAGTTCGCTCTAGGATAGGAATGATAATTCCCCCTCCACCTGTAATCACACGTTTCTTAGCACCAGTTACTACTAATGCTTTATCTTGAGGTACTTTTCTCCAAGTACTTAGAACTCCGATTAATAAAATAAAAAAGACAATAATAACAATTAACCAACTAGGCATAAAAAAATCCCCCTTATTTTTTTCCGACTATCATAAGTCCTTTTTCTATTTTTAATACAGTTACGATTGTACCTTTAGGAATAATGTCTTCGCTGATACCTTTAGTTGCAAATTCTAGCATATTCCCATTCACGACTAATCGTACTTTTCCAAACTTTTTGATAGATGTTGATTCAATTAATTTTGCTTCAAGTCCTATTAAATCTTGCTCACTAACAGAACTAGTAGATTGCAATTTTTTTAGCGAACGTAAGATACATTGTTCAAAAAAACATATTCCACATAAACCTACAACTAATGAAATGAAAAAAATAACGAACATAGGTAATGAGGTTTGTTCTGTTAATGTCCAACCACAACTACCAAATAAGGTTGTTCCAAATAAAAAACTACGACTAGACAAATTAATTCCTAAGGTTAAGCCATTTAAATCAAAATCACCTATTCCATCTAATAATTCCCCAAAAATCAGAGTTAAAATAACCCATAATGCACTCATGAGGCAACAGGTTTGGAAAAATTCTAACAATCAACCTACCTCCTTTTTGTTAATAAATTAAAATTTTGTTTAAATTATACCATAAATTAACATAAAATGATATTTTTTGAATTTAAACAATATCTTATTAGATATAAAATAGAGTATTATATATGAAGTTAAAATATCCAACTGGACTTATTGAGCTTGGAGAATCAGAGAGGTTTCTAATGTGCAAATAGACTTTAATGCTGTAGATATATGAAATATCGATATCATTTTAACATAAAGTGATGAGATATTTTCTTTGAATCGAATCACATTAACTAGATGCTTAGGATGAAATCTTGAGGAGTTTGCATCATTTTAGAGTTATGATTATTTAAAGTATTTGAAGTTGATTTATGACAAGAATTACAGCTGCTATCTTTATTATGTTGATCAAATTTAGTTTTTAATGTTGATTCCATCAATTCGCTCAATAGGTCTAGTAAAGCGGCACAGATATGATTTAATAGATTTAATCTTATAGTTATTTTAAATAAAGTTAAAACATTGGTTCATATCGGATTTTCTTGTTATAAAAAATAAGCTCGTTTGAAATAGTTATGTTCTATGGTAACTATTTTAAAGAAGTTTACATTATATATTCTTAAAATAACTGGTTTTTCTAGGGATTGCTTCATTCCTTTTTATACCATTTGTTGTACCAACTAAAAACACTATGAGCAGATATGAGGGTTATCATTTAAATTTGCAAATTTATTCAAACTAAAATAATCATTACATTAGAATTAACTCAAGTAATTTTAATCTATTAAATACTTTTGATTTAGAAGAACAAGCAGCTCTATCTGTCTTGACTTTTAATGAGGCAACACCTGTATTTCAATAATTATTAGATAGTGAAGAGGTATTGAATAGTAAATATGAAGTACTTACAGGGATATTGCCAAAAAACATAACGAATTAGTTATAATTGTAAATAAAAATCAGGTGATACCAGACGCTATTCTTTATACCTTAGATCTTAAAAATAGAAAAGAAATAACGACTATTTTAGAAAAGTTAAAAAATCAAGAAGAAGTGCAGATTGATAGTACAACATATTCTTATGATGATAGTTTGAAGGTCTCTTATAAATTAATCTTAAATACAGATTCTTACCAAAAGGAAAATGGGGGATAAAGAATATTCTCATATAAAGGTTATATAAAAAATATCGTTGACATGGACCTGATATAAAATTTGTCAGTATATTAAAAGTAAAAGATGGGGCAGATTATTCTAATATCATTGGATATAAACACTCATTACCAGAATATATTATTAATAACATTTCTGAAACAGAAATCTATAAAGAACAGGTTGAAAATCAGAAAGTAAATGTTTTAACAAAAGAAGAATTTGATGGTATCACAAAGTCTTATGAAACTAACTGTCAATTACTTAGAATTACTGATTTAGATGATTCAAGTTCAATTAATAGCTATCTGAAGAATTTTAATTCAAAAGAACAAGTGATTTCTTTGATTGAACAAGTATAATCAAGAACAAAAAAATGACAACAAAAATGACTTAGTTGTCTCTTATACCGATTTAATTAAAAAAGTCGTAAGTGGAGTGACATTTATTATAGATAGGGTATCTATCATTTATTTTAATCGATTTTGTTGCAATTCGCTTAATTGTATCAGTATTAGTAGGATATATCCCGCTTAAAATGGCTATTAAAAAAGATCCTGCGATTGTATTAAAATCAGAATAGTTGTTCCATCTATAACTTAGTTTATTTAGTAGATTAAAAGAGCCTATCATTTAATTGATAGGCTCTTTTAATGAGAAAAAGTTTTTAATCATTAAAATCTCATTGATGAGATGGTTTAATCGCTTGGAGCGGGTGAGGGGAATCGAACCCCCAACGCCTCCTTGGCAAGGAGATGTTTTACCATTAAACTACACTCGCGACTTAGCATAATATATGTAGCAACTTAGAGGTTTAGAACAAAAAAAGACCAAAATATTGATGTGATCCCTAACATTAGATTTTAAAATCAAACAGTTGGAATTCACGACATATTTAGTCTTTTACTTTTATTTTTTTGGCTCTGTTAGACGAAAATGTTGTTATTAGCTATTTAAAGACTTGACGTTCATATAATTTTCAAAAACAGATTCTAACAATACTTGATATCAAGCGTTTTATTACCAACAAGATTGTCTAACATAACTATTTTTTTAAACACATAAAGTTCATCATGCGACCGGTTTGGTTATTCTTTCTAAAACTATAGAATAAGTCAGCATCCGTATAAGTGCAATATGAAGTCACTAAAATATTTTCTGCTGGTACTCCTTCATGAAGTGCTTGTTTATAATTTAATAATTTTGGATCAAATTTATATTGTCCATCACCTAGTTCAACAAACGTTTCTTCAAATCCTTTAACACATGATTTTTTAACTTCACTAATCACAGTATCATCGACACGATAGGCGTCACGTCCGATACATGGACCAATAGCTACTAAAATATCTTTTGGATCAATCTGTTCAACTTCTTTTAATGTTCGTAACATCTCATGCATCATTCCATCAACGGTTCCTCGCCATCCAGCATGAGCAACTCCGATTAATTCATGTTTAGGAGCATAAAAATAAAGTGGCGTACAGTCGGCATAAAATGTAGCTAAGACAACACCGTTTTCTTTCGTGTATAATCCGTCAGTTGCTTTAATTCCTGATTCAAAACTATGAACACCTGCTCCTAAATCAGATGCTGTCACTTTATGAACAGCTGTTGTATGTAATTGCTCTGCAAATACCCATTTTTCAAGTGGCATATTAATAGATTCAGCTACTAACTCACGATTTTTTAAAACAGCTTCTGGTTCATCACCGACATGATAGGCAATATTTAAGCCTTCAAATGCCCCTGTTGAAGTTCCGCCTTTAATTGTTGTAAATCCCGCTACTAAATCATTATTTTCTTCCATCCATGATTCTAAGAATAATAAATGATCTTTTAAAATAAATGGTTCTTTCATGTTATCACCTCATGACTTATTATAACAGACCATTATAGAAAAAATGTAAAAAAAAACTCCACAATAATAACATAGAAAAATCTAATTAATCATGTTAAAATTATCTAGAATAAAAAAACGATCGATCAACGATCAAATCTGAGGTAAGTATCTAACAATTTTAGGTACGACCAATAATAAAGAGGGATTTTTTATGGAAAAGAAAGATACAACATTTGCCGTCATCGGATGTGGCCAATTTGGTGGAAGTGTCGTAGATGAATTAGCACGCCAAGGTGCAGACGTTTTAGCGATTGATAATAATGAGGAAGTCATTAAAAAATACGTGAATATCGCGACACAAGCCATTATTCTAGATTCAACAGATGAAGAAGCATTAAGAAGTATCGGAATTCGTAATATTGACCACGTCATTGTGGGAATTGGACAAAATATTCAAGCCAGTATCTTAACTGTTTTATTATTAAAAGAAATTGGCGTGAATAAAGTTACCGTTAAAGTTGTGAATGATTATCATAAAAAAGTAATTCTAAAAATTGGAGCAGATTCAGTCATTCAACCAGAAAAAGATACAGGGAAGCGTTTAGCTCACCAAATCTTATCAGACTTTGTTCTAGATTACTTAGTTTTATCTGACAACTATAGTATTGTTGAACTATTAGCAGCGGGACCAATTGTAGGTCAAACCTTAATTGACCTAAATATTCCTCAACGTTTTGGCATTAATATTGCCGCCATTAAACGAAATTACAACATCGTCGTGCCGCAAGCGAACACAGAAATTAAAGAAGGCGATGTTTTATTAGTCATTGGTGAAAATAAAGATATCAGTGAATTTGATCACTGGCTTTTACATAGTTAAAAAGAGTCCTTATTGGACTCTTTTTTTATTTAAAGAATTGTCAATACAAATGCGACACTTTCTTATGAAATAGCTCGATTCCCTACTAGAGGTGGATACCACTTCGTGGGTAGGTGACCCATGAAATTTTCCAACCTAAACATTTTCGTAGTCGATGATTCATGAGGCAGAGTGCCTCATTAACATCTTCTTCAGTTACCTGTGCTAAATTGGTCTTCTTCGGGAAAAATTCTCGAAGAAGATCATTGGCATTTTCATGAATTCGATTAATAAGACATAGGTGGAGTCCCATAAAAAATTTAATAGCATGATGAATATGATGTGAAAAAAAGGTAAAAAATATGGTTCGAACACAAAAAATACAATAAAAATAAGTGGTTTATGATATACTTTCTTCATTATCAAACATTTAAATTAAAATTTAAGCGAGGGATAGATATGAAATTTAAAAAAGTCGGCCTAATGATTTCAGCTTTACTTATGACAGTTGGATTAGTAGGGTGTGGAGCAGCAAATTTACCGGAAGGTGATGTTAAAATCGTCAATCAACAAGTTTCAGGTGTGATTGGGTTATTATTAGAATCTGCTGATTATGGGCCAGACCAAAGTACAGTAGCCTCAATGGTTTTACCAACAGGATCATCTTATGATATTAACATGACAGTTGAGCAATATGAAAATGGTGAGTTAGTAAACACAATTGAAGTTCCAACTTACACAACAGATACGATGGAGAAAAACTCAATTGTTCATATGATTTTAAACATTGGACAAGATGATGTTAAATCTATTTTCTCAATTGCAGAAGTAGATAGTGAAAAAACAACAGATCAAAAAAATCCAGAATATAAATTAACTAAAACAAATGCGCCAGCCATTAATTTTGAACAACGCGTTGCGATTGATCAATATGGTGGAGAGCTAAATAAAGACGTTGTTTTAGCTGCTTACACAACAGGTGGATCTGCTGCTATTACATTAGATAACTATCAAGATCAAGTAACAAACTATACTGCTGTTTCAGTCGTTAAAGTGAATATTGCTCAAAAATAAAACAAAAGCGTTGCCAACTTGAGCAACGCTTTTTCAATAAAAAATAACATAGAAAAAGCTCTCATCAAATGATGAGAGCTTTTAATTAAATTTCCATAATAATTGGTAGAATCATTGGACGACGTTGTGTTTTATTAAATAAGAATGGTGAAACCACATCACAGATAGCTGATTTTAATTCTTCAGCCGAGAAGTTTTTTGAGCTTTGTAATTTATGTAAAACAACTTCTCGAACAGCGATTTCTGTATTTTTAATTAAATCTTCAGATTCTTTCATATAAACGAATCCACGAGATACGACATTTGGTCCATTTAATAAACGTTTTTCAGAGCGTTTAATTGAAACAGCGACAATGACAAGCCCATCTTCAGATAAGATTTTACGATCACGAATAATTTCTGTTCCAACATCACCAATACCACTATTATCGGTATAAATTGTTCCACTTGGGACACGGCCCGCTAAACGAGCTCCATGTTGATTAAAGGCTAAAACATCACCATTATTGATAACGAAGCAGTTTTCTTCTGGAACACCACACTGCATTCCAAGTTGGGCATGAACACTTAACATACGGTACTCACCATGAATTGGTAAGAAGTATTTCGGCTTCATTAAGCTTAACATTAATTTTAACTCTTCTTGTCCAGCATGACCTGATGTATGAATATCTGTTAAAGGACTATGAGTAATAACTTCAGCTCCTGCACGGTATAAAGCGTTAATCGTACGTCCAACACTTAATGCATTTCCTGGAATCGGTGATGATGAGAAGATCACCGTATCTCCTGGGATAATTTGAATTTGACGATGAGTACCATTTGCAATACGAGAAAGAGCTGCTAAAGGCTCTCCTTGTGAACCTGTACATAAAATTGTAACCTCTTCCTGTGGTAGGTGTTTAATTTCATTAGCTGAAATAAACGTATCTTCAGGACAATGAATATATCCATATTCTAATCCGATTTTAATCGTCGCTTCCATACTGCGTCCGAAAATAGCAATTTTGCGATTTGTTGCCACACAAGCTTCAACAATTTGTTGTACACGGTGAACATTTGAAGCGAATGTAGCGATAATAATACGTCCTTTAATTCGTTTAAATGTATCACCTAAATTTTCTCCCACACGACGTTCTGAAATTGTAAAAATGGGTAACTCACTGTTTGTACTGTCAGATAAAAGACATAATACACCTTCCTCACCTAAACGCGCCATTTTAGCGTAGTCGGCAGGTGGACCAATTGGTGTAAAGTCAAATTTAAAGTCTCCCGTATGAACAATTGTTCCTTGTGGTGTTTTAATCGCAATTCCGTAAGAATCTGGAATACTATGATTTGTGCGGAAGAATTCAAATTTAAAGTGTTTTGATTTAATGACCGTTTCAGAATTGAATTCTACAATGTTGGCTTGGCGTAATAGTTTACGCTCTTCTAATTTATTCTTAATAAGTCCAATAGCTAATTTTCCAGCGTAGATTTTAGGTAGTTTTAATTGGCGTAATAAAAATGGAATCCCACCGATATGATCTTCATGACCGTGAGTAATAAATAAACCGACAATTTTATCTTGATTCTCAATTAAATATTGATAATCAGGAATAACATAATCGACTCCTAATAAATAATCCTCTGGGAACTTAATTCCCGCATCAATAATACAAATCTCATCTTTGTATTGCACGCAATACATATTTTTACCAACTTCACCTAAACCACCAAGTGCAAATATAGCAACATCATTTGGCTTAAAGTGAGAGTTCTTTTTACGTTGACTCATAATACACGCCCTCTCATTTAACTATAATTGTTGTTTCTTAAAAAAAATCAATCCATTTTTACGCAAATTATTTAATCCTTTAAACGTCTCTGGTCCTTAACTTATTTTGGACATCCTGCTAACATTATAACATGAGATTCATAAAAGGTCGAAAAAATTATCTTTAAATCAAAATCTTATTAAAGTCTGCAACCAACATTACTTATTATACCATTACATCGAGGCAATATAACAGATTAGGACTTGAAATTCTGTAATAAATTTACTATGATGAATGAAATAGTATAAAAATTTGACATACTAACATGAAGGACGTGAGGTAAGATGAAGAAAAGTTTAATTTTATTTGATATCGATGGCACAATCTTACAAAGCGATATCAATGAAATTCCTGCAAGTACAATAACAGCTATCCAAAAATTAAAAGAAACAGGCCATGAACTAGCAGTTGCTACCGGACGAGCACTATTTTTAGTAGATGAGCGTATTAGACAATTACCGTTTAATACCTTTGTGACTGCTAATGGACAGCATATTATGCATAATGGAGAAGTCATTTATGAAAATGCCATTCCAACAGAAGTGATTGAAAGTCTGATTGAGGAAGCGAAAACAATGGATACAGCAATTGGATTACTCACTGCAACACGATCAACAGTGACAGGATCTGATGCAGCTGTTCAAGAATCTTTTAAACGTGTTTCAATTAAAATGCCAGAAATCTTACCTGATTTACATAAAGAAGAATCCATTTTACAAGCATGGTATTTTTCAGAAGACTTTAAACACTTACCTGAAAAATATAAACATCACTTACGTTTTGTTCCTTGGTTAAGTTTTGGGGCTGACATTGTCCCAATCAATGGTTCAAAAGCAGAAGGAATTAAACAACTCATGAATCACCTTTCTGAAAAACCAGAACAAATTATTGCCTTTGGGGATGGTCACAATGATATTGAAATGTTACAACTAGCTGATATTGGAGTGGCTATGGGAAATGCTAGTGATGAAGTGAAGTCACATGCTGATTTTGTAACGAAAGCCATTGATGAAGATGGAATTTATTATGCTTGTGAGAAACTAGGACTATTTTAAAAACAATATAATAAGGAAAGAGGAGGGCTATTCACCATGAGTGTCTCAACAGAACCTACTCCAATTGAATACATTGAACAACTATTAGATGAACAACGATTCGATGAAGCTGAATCACTTTTATTTGAGCAATTAGATCGTAAAACAAACTTAGCGGCCGTTTACAATGCCTTAGCTATCATTGCAATCGAATCCTATCAAGACTATAAACGAGCAGAAAAATATTATCGTAAAGCGATTGGGTATAATGAAAACTCATCGACTTTATACTTTAATTTAGCCATTTTATATGAACAATTTTTAAATCAACCACTAGAAGCTATTTCATGTTATGAAAAAGCACTTCAGTTAGACTCAAACTACGTAGATGCTTATATAAACTTAGCAGAATTGTGTATTGATTTAAATAATGACGTTGAATTAGCTTTTAATTGTAGTCAAAAAGTATTAGAACTTGAACCAGATAATGCTCGTAATCTAAATAACTTAGGTTGTCTTTATATTAAATTTAAAAATGATGCGGAGTCAGCGATTCCGTATTTTGAAAAATCTGTGGCTCTGTCAACGAATCCCGCTACAGCTTTAGCAAATTTAGCAGATGCCTATGTTCGAGCAGAACAATTTGATGAAGCAAAAGAGACTTATGAAAAATCACTTGAATTAGATCCAAATAACACACTTGTTTGCCATAACTATGCTCACGTTTTAAGACATTATTTTCAAGCCTATGAAGAGGCAATTCACTACTACCGTAAGGCGATTGAATTAGATCCGTACTCGCTCGTCTCTTATCATGGATTACGTTCACTGTATACGCATGATTTGCATGATTCAAAAAGTGGAGTAGAGGTTCTTGTTTCAGCCATCCCATATTTTAAAGATGAGGAAGGATTAGTATTAGAAATTGCGAATATCTATGACTTTGAATTAAATGATCATAAACAAGCGGTTCATTATTATGAACGTGTGCTAGAGATTAACCCCAATAACCTTTTAGCTTTAAATGCACTCGCTTACTTGAATGTGGAAATCTTTAAAAATTATTTAGTGGCGCTTGATTACTATTTACGCGTTTTAGAAATTGATGATGAAACGCCAAGTACTTATGTTAATATAGGTCATCTATACTTCTATCATTTATCAGATTATAAGTTAGCTAAACTCTATTACATAAAAGCAGATGCTCGTATTCAAACGAAGCAAACTCCAGTTAAATACGCAGGAGAGTTATACTACAACTTAGGAATGATTTATGAAAACTATCTAGGTGATGAATATCATGCGATAGAGGCTTATGAAAAAGCCGTCTCATTAGGACAAGATAAAAATGCAGAGAAAAAGCTTATTTCTTTATATAATAAAAAATCACAGCGTGTACATTAAAAAAGACCGAGAATTAATGAGGCCACTGAAATAGATCTCACAAAAAAAGGAAAATCCTGAAACATTGAATGGTTTCAGGATTTTTTCTTTAACATGATATAATTTTTTTATCAAGGACCGCTTTGGAGGACAGACATGATTAAAGACTTTGATCAATTATCATTAAACTTATCTCAAGGACATCCTTTACGTCTCATCAATGAACACATTGATTTTTCTTTCATCACGCCTTTATTAGGTCATCAATATTCTATCGATTATGGTCGTCTAGCTTATTCTCCGGAAGTGATGTTTAAGCTGTTATTTTTAAAGATTCTTTACAATCTATCCGATGAACGTGTTATTCAAGAAGCTCAAGTTAATATGGCGTATAAATAATTTTTGAATTTAGAATCCGATGATCAACTGATGCATTCTTCGTCACTGACTAAATTTAGAAAACTTAGACTAAATAACGAGGACATCTTAGAAGAACTGTTAAGTGAAATCGTCGCTCAAGCTGTGGACAAAGGATTGATTAAGTCTAAGACGTTAATCATAGATGCCACCCATACCCGAATTAAGTATACGACTCCCCCCCCTTTAAATCCTATCGTGTTGAATGGTGGAAAAAGAGAAACAGAAGGATTTGAATAGCATAAAGATGCTGGACAAATGAGAGGTCCTGCGGGACATTTGAGTGTCAGAAAAGCGCGCATAGGACAGAAGAATCAAAAATGAAATCAAAGCTTAACCTATTATTTCGATATTGAAAAGTGTTAAACGTGCCCCCTAAGAGAAGGGTGTTATAAACCTGGAGCTAAGTCTAAAACGTATTCGATCACGATTAAATCTGATATCCACCAAAAAACTATCGATTATTAAAAGACAGATGAATTTAAAGAAAAGAAAAAGCAGCGCTATAAAATTGAAGCAAAGAACGCGGAATTAAAACAGTCCCATGGATTTCAAACTTGTAAATTTGCGGGACTTTTCGGCATGAAATGTCAAGCGTCTCTCACAGCGTTTGTCGTCAATTCCAAGCGAATAGTGAAGCTCATCGAGACCCATCGAGCAATAATAAAGAAAAGTTGCTTTAAAGCAACACAAATCACGGATCTATTTGTTTATAAGAAAAAAGGAGCCTATTATTTCAAAAATAATAAGCTCCTTTTTCAGTGGCCTCGAATTAATCTCGGTCTTTTTTTAAAATTCTAATGGTTTTGCATTAGGAATCGGTGCTAATGGCTTTTCTTTGTTAATACGATCAACGAATAGATGACCATTTAAATGATCAATTTCATGTTGGAAGACAATTGATACATAATCACGTAAACGGATTTTAATTAATTGACCTTTTACATTGTATCCTTGCACTGTAATACGACGATAGCGTGGAACGAATCCTTCTACTTCGCGATCCACTGATAAACATCCTTCACCCATTGGTAAATAAGTCATTTCTTCTGAATAACTAATGATTTTAGGGTTAGCTAATGCTAGTGAATAAAGTTTACCTTTCTCATCTTCAGTATGAACTGCAATAATACGTTTATCTAAGTTTAACTGAGGAGCTGCTAAACCAACACTTTCACGTAATTGATATTTTTCAGCAATCTCAGGTGTTTGACTATTAATGATAAATTGTACCATGTCTTTCATTAATTTAACGTCTTCTTTACTTAATGGAATAGACACCTCAGTAGCTACTTTAGCTAATGTTGGATGACCCTCGCGGATAATGTCTTTCATAGTAATCATTAAGAACCCTCCATTCTAACTTAGATACTATTATAACAAACAAATAGTTATTTGGCTAATAGGACAAAAAAGGAAAATAAATTTATATATAAAAGAGATGCTACTCTTTAAGAATAACATCTCTACATACTCGTTTATATCTTATTATTGAAGTTAGTTATATTTTAATTAGACCAACAGCAGCATCCGATAATCACTAGTAAAATAAAGAGAACTAGGATAAATGCACATCCATTACACCAAGTATTTTCTCCACATCCCATTTGATATACCTCCTTGTTTTAAAACCTAATATATAATACGCTTATTTATTCATTACGTTCGCAGTTTCATAAGAAAGTCATTAGTCTATGAAGCTCTTTAATTTATAGGTCTGATTCATTTATAAAAATTAGTACCCACCGCAGCATCCGCCGAAGCCACCGCAGCATCCGCCGAAGCTTCCACCGCAACAACCGCAGCCACAGATAATAATTAAGATGAAGAGAATTAGAATAAAGGCACAGCAGCATCCACCGAAGCCTCCACCACATCCTCCTCCGTATCCTGCAGCGACTGGAACGACTGGTACACATGGTTGAGCATATCCGTAACCTACTCCGTTGTAATACATGAGTTATTCCTCCTTTTTATTTTAAGGCTCACTATATCATACGTAAGAGCGAAAAAAAGGTTATCTTAAATTGAATCAATCCATATAAAATGTTGATCATAGACTTTAGTAAAGCGACTCACTAAGGAGCCGCTTAAATTACTCACTTAATTAGCAGCCGCAACCACAGTCGTTGTTGTATCCTCCACAACAGTTACCTCCGCCGAAGCCTCCACCATTGAAGCAACCGCAACCGCAAATGATAGCTAATAAGATGAATAGAACTAAGATGAAGGCTAATCCACCACACCATCCACCATTATTATTTGCAACAGGTGCTACAGGAGCACATGGTGTATAACAATTATATCCATAATTATACATTTTTAATTCCCCTTTCGTTTGTTAACTTCAAGATATCATACGCAAAAGATTATATTATGGTTAATGAATTTGAGGAAAAAGACATATTTTTTAATGCCTAAAAAAATCAAAAGGCTCTCCTAAGAGAGCCTTTACCTCACTATATGGTATTGAATTTAGTAAACGAGGTGAATTAGCAACCGCAACCGCAGCCTCCGTTATTACCGCCAAATCCGAATCCACCGCAACTACAAATGATAGCTAATAAAATGAATAGAACAAGGATGAAAGCGAATCCGCATCCACCACCACATCCAGTGCCACCACCGTATCCAGCACCAGCACCATATCCAGCTCCATAGCAAGGTGTACCGTAATTATATCCATAATTATACATATAAGTTTCCTCCTTTAGATGATTACCTCAATATATCATACGTACTATCTTCAAAATGGTTATTAATTTTATCAATCATTTTGAATGATTCAATCAGTTTACAAAGGATGGTTAGAATCCATAACTGCATCCATTATTGTTTCCACCGAATCCACAACAACATCCGATGATTGCTAATAGAATGAATAATACGAGGATGAAAGCGATATTGTAATTTCTGCCATTTGTAGTAGGGATTTGATAAGCAACAGGTGCATATCCACCATAACCATATCCACTTGTGTATCCTCCGTAGTTATAGTTACATCCTGTTCCATAGTTGTACATCGTATATCCCTCCTTCATTCCTGATTACACTGTATTATACGCTCGGATAAGAAGTTGGTTCATGTGAAATACCTAATCAATGTCAAAAGATAAAGTTTTTTTAAAAACGTAATCATGGTAGAATAGTAGTTACATTAAATTTGTTTATTACTTAGGAGGAGAGGTTGGATGAGTTTAAAAAAAAGAAAAATAAAAAAAAATCCACTTCAAGCATTAAAAAACTATGTGATGGAATTTCTTGATCGCTTGTCTGGAATCGATAAAGTGACCTTAACTTTAGTTGCTTTTTTATTTGGGATTGGATTACTGATGATTTATAGTATCACAAGTATTTCTATTTATAATGGGGTGAAAGATGACCCCACTAATTTCTTTATTAAAACATTAATCATGGCAGTTGCTGGGATAGCAGCGATGGGGGTCATGATAGTCATTCCTTATCAGATTTTAAAGAAACTAAGCATTCTAGCAGTGATTGGATGTCCAGTTATATTAATGTTTACCATTTTATTTGCGAAAGGATCGGAAGCTTCAGATGTAAAAAGCTGGTTTGAAATTGGTTCATTTAAACTTCAGCCCGCTGAGTTTGTAAAGATTGGAATGATTCTAGCGATAGCATGGTTAGTTTCAAAAAGTATCGATAAAAGAATGTATTATTTAAATCGTTTTAAAGATATTAATTGGAGTTTACTTCATCAGAGTTTCGTCTTTGTTCTGTGTTATTTTGCTTTCTGTACTGTCTTAGTTTTACTTCAGCCTGATTTTGGCTCAGCTTTAATACTTGGATTTATTGGATTAATTATGTTTTTAGCGACAGGTGTTAAGTTTAAAGCGTATCGACCATTCTTTTATTTCGGGATAGTGCTACTTATTGTCGGTATCTTTGTCATGATAAAAGCCTTTCCTTATCAAGCTGAACGTTTTTTAGTTTGGTGGAATGATCCATTTACACATGAAAAAGGATTTCAAAATGTAATGGGATATACCGCGATTGCACTCGGCGGTTTATCTGGAGTCGGTGTCGGTAAAAGTACTCAAAAATACGGTTATGTTCTAGAGCCACATAACGATATGATTTCAACGATATTAGCTGAAGAACTAGGTGTATGGATGATTTTGGTTATTATGGTTGTTTATTTTATCATTGCAGTTCGTTGTTTCTTAACTGCTGTAAAATGTAAAGACATGTTTGCAGCGCTTGTAAGTGTTGGAATTGGAACAATTTTCTTAGTTCAACCGATTATTAATTTAGGTGGAGCTAGTGGAGCCTTTCCATTAACAGGGGTAACACTTCCATTTATTAGTTACGGAGGATCAAGTTTAGTCTCATTATTTTTAGGAATCGGTATTTATTTAAATGTAAGAATGGAAATGGTAGCTCAGCAGAAAAAATTACGAGAGCAACAGAAACAAGCATTAAAAACGAAAGTTGTTGTGTTTCCAAAAGCATAAATTTTAAAAGCCTTTATCACGAATAAAGGCTTTTTTCATATATTAATGGTAAGAGGAGAAACCTGTTCTAAGGAACAAGCAAATATATAGTCACCTTATTATTGTACCTTAGTATAATATAATAGTGATTAAGTGTAGCGAGGTGAGATAAAGTGGACAGCCAATTAGATGAATTTAAAAAATTCGTACGTAAATATCCTGGGCTTAAATATGATGTTCGAAGTGGTAAAGTGACGTGGCAATCAATTTATGAAGAGTGGTATTTATACGGAGAAGATGATAGTCAGTGGGAGAAATATAAAGAAGTTCCAACTGAAACCAGTACCTCAAAAACGCCAGCTACGAATATAAGTAGTAATACGACAAGTAATACAGAGGCAAAAACATCAAATAATAATAGCACATTGAGTGCGACAGAAATGATGACGCAAGCCTTTCAATATCTTCAAAAAATGGATATGAATAAAGTTCAACAAACAATGGGAACTGTTCAAAAATTCATACAAATTTTTCAAACATTCCAAGGGGGTAGCGGTGGAGCGGCGGGAGCTGGTTTAGGTGCGGCTGCTAGTCAAAGACAATCATTCCCTGGACTATTCTCTAAATTCGATGATTAGGAGATGAGACAATGGAGATCATGTATCAAATCGTTAATAATGTTGAACAAAGAGATTATATCCGAATGTATCCACTATGGTATAAAGAACTAAATCGTAACCCAGAAAGATATCAAGACTTTGTAAATGAGATTGAAACAATAAAAAAACAATCTCAGCCCACACGACTTCAAAAATTTGAACAACGGCTTAATTTTGCACAATTTATGTTAAAAATGCTAAATAGTAATAATAAATAAACTGCTGATTTAATATTGTGATTGAATTTGAAAGAAGATAAAAGATAAGAGTAGAAAACGTCTAACAAAATTAGACGTTTTTATTATGTAGATAATAGGGAGCTAAACCAAAAAAGAAATCAATTGTAATAGATAATTAATTAGCTTACATAATAGGGTTATGTTATAATTAAAGATGGTGATTAAATTGTTAAATAATACTGAGTATATTGAATTGTGTGAAGCAATAGGTGATGAAATATTATCACTTCCAGTTTTTCAAACGTATAAAAAATTACAACAAGAGATCAATAATAATCAAGAGATTATTCAATTAATAAATGAATTTGAAAAAGCAAAAGAACTTTATGCAGATGTTGAACGATATGGTGGGAAGTATCATCCGGACTATAAAAAGGTATCACAAAGATTAATTGATACGAAATCTAATTTATATCAAAATCCTATCATAAAGAAATTTAAAGAATGTGAAAAAGAAATTCAATTAATTTTAGATGAAATATCAAAATACATTTCTCAAACAGTAGAAGTGAAAATTGAAAAAAAGAGTAAGACATGTGGGTGTGGTAGCGGGAAGTGTTCACGTTAAGTTTTAGGAGGAAAAGAAATTGGATCAAAGAAGAATTCAGATTATAGTGTATACAAGAAAACCGAGTGTCCAACAAAAATTATCGCAGTTTGGACATGTCATTTATATCTCAAAAAAAATGAACTATGTTTGCTTATATGTAAATGAAAAGCAAAAAGACAGTGTAATAGCAAAAATAAAAAATCTACATGGAATTCAAAAACTTGAAGTAGGACCTGAGGTTTTAGAGGCAATTAAATAAAGTTAATAGTGTTAAGTAAAAAAACTTGACACTATTTTTTTATGTTGTTATAATAGTAAATGTCGTGTTAAGGGAAAATACTTAACAGTTTAAATTGAACAAAATTGGAGGAATATATAATGGTAAAATTACGTTTAACTCGTATGGGTTCTAAGAAAAAACCTTTCTATCGTATTGTAGCATCTAATTCAACTAGTCCACGTGACGGACGTTTCATCGAAGTAATTGGAACATACAACCCAGTTGCTCAACCAGCTATCGTTTCAATCAACGAAGAATTAGCAATGAAATGGTTACGTAACGGAGCTCAACCAACTGATACAGTTCGTGCTTTATTCTCAGCTGAAGGAATTATGACTAAATTCCACAACGAAAAATACGCTAAGTAATGATGGAAGCATCGGTGAACTATATTTCATTAATTGAAAATTTGATTCGCCCGCTTATTCAACATCCAGATGATCTACGTATAAAAGAATTTCCAAGTGAGGCAGAATACATTTTATTTCAAGTCATGGTTAATGAAGAAGATTTAGGACGTGTTATTGGTAAACAAGGAAAGATAGCAAATGCTGTTCGAGCAATTGCATATGCAGCGGGATCACAGCACAAGAAAAAAATAAAAATCAATTTTGATTCTTATTAATATGAATTAGCACTCTAAGGTTATAAATCTTAGAGTGTTTTTTTGAAAAAGTGGAAAAAATGAAGTATAAGATATAAAAATCTGTCAATAATATATCTGTCAAATCTAATGGAGATATAGATAAGTTTTTCTATGATTATTGAGATTATATCTTGTAAACTTTAAATTAAATAAAAAAAGTCTCGAAAAATGTTTGACAATATTCGATAGCAATGATAAGATAAAAGACGTCAACAAAATGACTAGCGCCCATAGCTCAATTGGATAGAGCGTTTGACTACGGATCAAAAGGTTAGGGGTTCGACTCCTCTTGGGCGCGCCATAAAAAAAGTTTAAAAAGTGTTTGACAGAAAGAGTTGAACGTGATAAACTAATAAA
>JAUMTV010000018.1 GCA_030531025.1 Turicibacter sp. | reverse complement strand
AAAATACTGATATCCTTTATTTATAAAGACACCCTATCGTCCAGGGGTCACCTAGCGATTTCTGAAAGAAATCTACTCCTCCTTTGCTAGGGCTTAAAAATTTTCTATGAAGAAAATTTATCTGGACTTATATATTTATCGATTTTCCAACACCATGATTATAAATTAGATACCATTTCATGATACTGAGACTCCGTCATTAAAACTTCTCGTGGTTTACTTCCTTCACTTGGTCCGATTAACCCACTTGCTTCTAAATCGTCAACAATTCGGGCGGCACGATTATATCCGATTCTAAAACGACGTTGTAGTAATGAGGCAGAAACCTTCTTTGTTTCAATAATATACGCTAAGACTTCTCTCATCAATGGATCTTCCATGACTTGATTTTCATTTTGAACTTGTTCAATATTTTCTAAGAAATCTTGTTTTATTTCTTCGTGTTCGACTTGTGATTTAATAAATTCAACAATACGAACGACTTCTTCATCTGAAATAAATGCCCCTTGAACACGAGTCGGATTAGATGAACCCATCGGTAAAAATAACATATCCCCTTTACCGAGTAACTTCTCTGCTCCTGGCATATCGATAATGGTACGTGAATCGACCGCTGAAGAAACCCCAAAAGCAATACGTGACGGAATATTAGCCTTAATCACCCCAGTAATAACATCAACTGATGGACGTTGGGTTGCAATAATTAAATGAATCCCTGCTGCACGTGCCATTTGAGTTAATCGCATAATACATTCCTCAACTTCTTTTGATGCTACCATCATTAAATCAGCTAACTCATCGATGATAACAACGATAAACGGAAGAAAGGGTTTAGCTGTCTCTTGCGTTTCATTATAATGCTTCACATAATCATTATACCCCTCGATATTTCGTGTTCCACTTTCACTAAAGAGCTCATAACGATATTCCATCTCTGAAACAACTTTCTTTAATGCTAATGAAGCAAGGCGTGGATCTGTGACAACAGGTGCTAATAAATGTGGAATGCCATTATAACCATTTAGCTCAACTTTTTTCGGATCTATCATCAACATTTTAACTTCATTTGGCGTTGAACGCATTAGAATACTACAAATAATTGTATTAATACAAACTGACTTCCCTGAACCAGTGGCTCCCGCTACTAATAAGTGCGGCATTTTATTTAAAGGTGAATAAACAGTTTTCCCTGAAATATCACGACCAAGCACCATGAGTAACTTTTCCTTTTGCTGCTTCTGAGGAACTTCTTTGACAATTTCTTTAAAGGTTACTAACGTTTGTTTAGGATTGGGTACCTCAATTCCAATGGCAGATTTCCCTGGAATCGGCGCCTCAATTCGAATTCCGTTAGCAGCTAAAGCTAAGGCAATATCATCGGTTAAATTTAAAATCTTACTAACCTTCACACCAACGTTCGGTAAAATTTCAAATCTTGTTACCGAAGGACCAATATGAACTTCTTGAACCTTTGCCTTTACATCGAAATTTTTAAATGTATCTTCTAGCTTTCGTGCTTGTGATTTGGCACTTACAAGTAAGCGTTGAGAATTATTTGATTGCTGATAATCCACTAATAAATCAAGAGGGGGTAACACGTAATCAAAGTCATTGAACACAGATACTTCTTCTTCAAGAACCGATTCACTCGACTCAACGTAAGGTTGTTTATCAAATTCTTTAATATGAAAATCCCCTATCGATTCGATGACTTCTTCAACCTCTGATTCCTCTAATTCGATCTCATCCTCTTTAACGGCTTCATTCAATAACGTCACGACAGCTTCATGTTCTGATGCCTCTTCTTCAACTTCTTCATACTGACGCTGCTTTTTAGCTTTAACACTTTTTCTTTTCATTGCTTGTTGCTTTTGCTGTTTTGATTGATACGTTTTAACTCCATCATATAAATCTTTAAACGTCATATTAGAAATGAGCAACGTTCCGTAGCAAAGAATTAAAAGTGAAAGCCCATATAAGCCGTTAGCAGTAATTAATGGAACTAATAATCCATAAATAATGGCCCCAATTATCCCGCCACCTACTGTAAACGATGAGTTTAACAGATCATTTGCCCAATAATAATTCCATAATCCTCCTAATAACGGGATGTTATGTGTATGAAATTCACGGTACACAGGTAAGTGACTAAAAATAATCAACGAAATAAAGACAAGGTACCAACCGATTTGTTTAGAACTAAAAAACGTTGGAACTTCACGCTTTACAATCATGCGACTTCCATTGATCATCATAGCAATGGCGATTAACCAAAAAAACTCACCAAATATAAATAGACCCGTTTGCTTAAAAAACGTTCCAATCAACCCAAGCTGTCCGATCATCAAAACAGCTAATAAAACTAATCCAATTCCTATTAACTCTAAATATAAATCATTTAATACCTTTTGTTTCTTCTGCTTCACTCTCTTTTTACTCGCCATACTGCTACCTCTATCATTTGAAATCTAATGTAAATATTATCTCATAAAATTCTATTTTTTCCATTATTAATCTTTATTCTCATCATAAAAAACTATCTTTCATCATGAAAGATAGTTTTCAGTGTCTTATAGATTAAATTCCTCTACAATTGGGATAATAATTGGTTTACGTTTTGTTTTGTTAAATAATAACTTTCCAACTTTATCACGTAACTCTTGGCGTAATCCTTGCCAGTTAACATACTGTTCTGTAACAAATTTTCCGATAATATCACGAACAAGCTCATCTAATAATTGATAAAGCTCTTCATTTCCTTTTTCATAAACGAATCCTTTACTCACAATTTGTGGGCCCGCTACGATTTCTTTTGTATTTTTATTTAAGTTTGCAATGACAACAATAATTCCATCATTAGCCATTAACTGACGATCGCGAAGCACAACACTTCCAATATCACCTACACCTAATCCATCAACTAACACTTGATCAATTTGAATATGTTCAGTATGATTTACAAGTTCTCCCTGTTGAAACTCAACAACATCTCCATTATCTAATAAAATAATATTTTCTGAATGATATCCCATTTGCTCAGCTACTTTTGCATGAGCCACTAGATTACGATATTCACCGATGACAGGCATCACATACTGAGGCTTTAATAAGTTCATCATTAATTTTAAATCTTCACTACTTGCATGAGAAGATGGTAATAAGTTTTTATTAATAACACAAACTTGCGCCCCAGTACGATATAACATATCAATCGTACGTGCGGCTTTAATTTCATTTCCTGGAATTGGAGGTGTCGCTACAATCACTGTATCTGTCTTTTCAATATGAATTAATCGATCTTGATGTTTGGCCATACGAATTAATGAATTGAATGGCTCATAACGATTTCCTGTCGCTAAAACCACTAAATTCGAGAAATTATTATCATTTTTTTCATCAATATATAATAAGTTCATTAACATTGATTTTGGGATACGTAAATAACCCAATTTAACAGCAATATCAACAATTCGTTGCATTTTACGACCAATGATTGCAATTTTGCGCTTATATTGAATTGCTAAATCAATGACTAACTGAATACGATGTAAGTCTGAAGAGTATAACGAACAAATAATACGCCCATTTGCACGTGAAAAAGCCTCATCTAACTCAGATTGTAATGAGGTTCCTGTACTTGTAAACCCCGCTTTTTCTGCATTAAGACTTTCTGAAAGTAAGCAAAGAACACCTTCTTTTGCAATTTCTGACATTCGTCCGTAATTCGTTTGGTAACGACCTTTAGCATTTTGGTCAAACGTAAAGTCTGAAGTATAAACAATCACACCATCTGTTGTATGAATACAGATAGCGACTGAATCTGGAATACTGTGTGTCGTTTTAAAGAACGTTACTTTTACATCCCCAAAGAATAATTCATTGTTTTCACGAATTTTATAAAGCTTATATTTTTTAAAGTCTAACCCATTCTCTGTTAATGAGTCCTCAACTAACGCCATCGTTAAACGCATTCCATACACTGGAACATTAATAATACTTAATAATTGAGGAATGGCCCCAATATGATCTTCATGTCCATGAGATAAAAATACCCCTTGAATACGTGATGCATTCTCTTTTAAATAATTAAAATCAGGAATAACTGCATCGACTCCTAATAAATCTTCCGTTGGATATTTTAACCCTGCATCTAAAATAAAGATTTTATCATTAACTTCTACAACGTATAAATTTTTTCCATTTTCATCAAGTCCACCTAAAGCAAATACTTTAATTTTTTGTTCTACTACTGATGCCACATTCTTATCGTTGCCAATCGTATGAAACAAATACATGTTTCACCGGTTACGTCAGTTGACAACGATTCACCTCCTTTTATTTAATCTTAACTAAAAAATTCCTCACTGTAACCCTAATCTGTCACATTTTGACCTTATATAATTTTAAAGATAAATAACTTAAAAGAAACGAAGAATCTTTGTTTCTATCGTTAGTTTTTTGTTTCCTTTTTTTGAACAGCTCTTTTTTTTAAACTTTAATCTCTCATTCCATATTCATTGGTTTATGTGTTAAATAGACTTTTTTTATACGGATTCGATTCAAAAAAAATACGTGAGTCTTGATTAACTTTCATAAATAGTAAATGATAGCGTCTTTCTTATCATTTCACTCCATCGCGTATAACATACATCCTTCACGTTCACTTTTTAAAAAACAACCTTCATTCATCCATCAAAACGTTTCTAACCTTGTTCAATTTAAGTTTAAATCATCAATAAAAGATACTATTCAATCTGTTTCATTATCAAATAAAAGATCAGTTCTCATTAATAAAACTTAAAAAAATAGAGAATCTTATCTTCATTTACAAAAAAGGAAAATGTTTATGTTCTACAATCATTATAGTACATCTTGTAACGAACTGACAAGTGTTACCGTCTTTTTTTTAGATAAACTCAAAAAACAAATTCAAACAAAAAAACATCTGCCATAAAACTGAACAGATGTTTTTAGTTTATTATTCATCAAATAATCCTCTTAACTCATTAAATAACTCAAAGCTTTCAAATTGATCCATCTCTACGAGTGGTAATCTTAATCCACCCACTTCCATTCCAAGTTGATTTAATAGCGCCTTAACTGGAATTGGATTTGTTGTACAGAAGAGACCTTTATAGAGCGGCTGTAATTTTTCATTTAATGCTTCTGCTTCTGCTAATTTGCCGTCAGTAAACAAATTATAAATCTGATTCATTTGATTCCCAACGAGATGCGAAGCAACTGAAATCACGCCATCTCCACCTAGCTTTAAGGTATCTAAATAACTTGAGTCATCGCCACTATACAGTAAGAATTGAGCCGGTGCATGCTCTTTTAATGCTTTTAATAATGATAAATCTCCACTTGAATCTTTAATCCCGATAATATTTTTAACTTCAGCTAATTCCAAAATAGTTTCTTCTGTTAAACTCACGCCTGTTCGTGAAGGAATATTATATAAAAGAATCGGTAAATTTGTTGAATTAGCGATCTCTTTGAAGTGTGTAATCAACCCAACTTGATTAGGCTTATTATAATAAGGAGTGACAACTAAAACCCCATCCACTCCTACCTCTTCTGCTAACTTCACATTGTGAATGGTTGTTTTTGTATTATTGGTTCCTACTCCAGCAATAATCGGAACACTTCCACCAGCAAAATCTACTGCAGTTTCCCATATACGTAATCGTTCAATAGCTGTTAAAGTAGGTGCTTCACCAGTCGTTCCTGTTATAACCAAACTAGTTGATCCGTGTTTTAATAAATGAATAATCAATTTACGTAAGCTGCCGATATTTAATTGATTATATTCATCAAAGGGGGTTACCATCGCGGTAATAACCGGACCAAAACTATTCATGAGTCTCACATCCTTTACTTAAATTAAATTATAATGTAAAAAGTTTAATGTATCCTCAAGCTTTAATGCATCCACATAAAACGTCAACTCAACAGGTGTTCGTTGTTGATTAATCCAGCTCACCCGAACATAATTTTCACTTTTAATATAGTCAATTTTTTGTTCTTTTAAGTAACGCTCAACAGCTTTCTCATCATGAACTTGAGCATACCAGTACGCCCCATGTTTTGTTAATAACTGACAATCAATAGGACGATTTAATCCTATAATCTCATAACGCGTGTACCCAGCCTTATAAGCTAAACTTAACGTATTCACTTCCTCATCGACCACATAAGTCCCGATACGATCACTACTTGTCGAACGCAATCGTAAGTTAACATGATTTTTCTTAGCTAACTCGATTGCTTTTAAGTGAATGACTTTTGCTCCTCTTGCAGCTAGAGCAATTAAGTTATCATAACTAATTTTTTCAAGAACTCGTGCATTTTTTACTAGTTTAGGATCAGCAGTCATGACCCCTTCAACATCTGAATAAATATCTACATAAACAGCTTTGAGGGCCCCTCCTAACGCCACTGCAGATGTATCACTTCCACCTCTACCGAGTGTTGTAATATATCCCTCTACAGTTGTTCCGACAAAACCTGGAACGACTAAAACATCATAATCCTTAAACATGGTAATCATTTTGCTTGTTTCTATGGTAATGATATTGGCATTACTATAATTATTGTCTGTCTTAATCCCTACCTCAGCTGGCGCTAAAGATGTCACATTTAATCCTTGTTGCTGTAAAAAATCAGACATCACAATACTTGAAATAATTTCTCCACAAGCAAGCAGGCGATCATTTTCTTGTTTAGACACATGATAAGTAACTAGCTCTTTTAATGTATCGGTTGCATATGGTTCCCCGCCTCTTCCCATTGCTGATACAACAACGACTACTTTATAATCAGCATCCACTTCACGTCGGATATGTTTGAATGCCTGATATTTTGTAGCCTGATCACGCACCGAGGTTCCACCAAATTTCATCACTACAATATCCATTTTAATCACCTAACAATCCATGACGATGCATATAATAAGCAATTTGTACACTGTTTAAGGCGGCTCCTTTTAAGATGTTATCAGCAACAACCCAAAAATGAATGACATTTTTCTCATATAAATCTTTTCTAATTCTTCCAACAAAGACTTCGTCACGATGAGCTAAATAAACGGGCATTGGATACTCTTGATGATTGATATCATCACGCACAATAACATCTGGACTTTCGTTAAATAACTGAATAACTTCCTCTCGATTTTCAACCGCTTTTTTTAGTTTGACAGTTGTAGCTATACTGTGACCGTAACGTACAGGTACACGAACACAAGTTGCATTTACTTTAATCGTATCATCATTTAATATTTTTTGAGTTTCGTTAATCATTTTTATTTCTTCTTTCGTATAACCATTTGACATGAACAAGTCAATTTGCGGAATCACATTATGCGCAATCTGATAATATAGCTCATCTGAACGCGCAGGTAATATTTGTGGCTCATATGAATCATCAATTAATTCTTGCTCATACTCATACAATGCTTTTGCTCCCGCCCCCGAAATAGCTTGATAAGTTGAAACATTGACAGACTCAATTCCATAAGCTTCAACTAATGGTTTCAGTGCAACGACTAACTGAATGGTTGAACAGTTCGGGTTGGCAATTAATCGTGTGTCTTTTGATAATACATTTGCATTTACTTCAGGGACTACTAACGGGATGTCTAGGTCCATTCGAAAGGCACTTGTATTATCAATAACAACGGCTCCACTTGCAACCGCAATTGGAGCATACTTTAATGAAACAGTTCCTCCGGCACTAAAAAAAGCTAAGTCAATGCCTTCGAAGGAACTTTCAGTTAATTCTTCAATCACGATCGGTTGACCTTTAAAGGTTAAGGTCTTTCCGGCTGAACGTTTTGATGCTAATAAACGTAATGAGGATACTGGAATTGGATAACGTTCTAATGTTTGTATCATACTTCTCCCGACTTCACCACTTGCGCCAACAATTGCTACTGCATACCCTTTTTGATTCATACTCATCACTCCTTTTTCCCATTTAAAGCGATGTAATCTCTCACAAAACGGAATAAATAATAAGCTGCAGTTTTTGGTGCAACAATACTTGGGAGTGATCCCGCTAATTCCGCTTGAATTCCTAGTTGTTTGGCATAATCAAAATCTACCCCACCAGGTTTACTACTAACATCCATAATATAACAATCTCGATTCACTTGATTTAATGCTTTTTCATCAAGCACTAAAGCAGGAACTGTATTGACAATAATATCGTAATGATGTAAGTCTTCAATCATTAAATCAATATGAATAGGATGTAATCCCATCTCGAATAAGCGCGCTTCGTCTCTTTTTTTTCTAAACGTTACACTAACAAATGCACCTAATGCTTTCAAATCTCTTGCAATCGTTAATGAAGTACGCCCAGAACCGATGACTAAAATTTCAGCTTGATGAATCGTAATATCTGTATTTTTAATGATATTATAAATAACCCCTTCTGCTGTTGGGATTGAATTATAAATTGCTACTTCATCATAGTCAAAAATAACTTCACATTTTCTCGGAACCTTTTTAAGCAATTCCATTAATTTGGGATATCGAATCGGTGTGAAAATAACACAATCTTCAGGTAAACTTAACAACACTTCTTCTGTTAAGCGTAAGTGTGTATTGGCAATTTGGCCACTTTCACTAATCCCACCAAAAGGTAAAATAAAATAATGAGTTTCTTTTAAGATCTGAAAATCAAAGCTCACTGAATCACGATGATACTGAACCAGATCTAACCCACTATCGCGGATGTATTCAGATAAATAATTCATCCGTTTGTCGTTGTTTATGAGCAATATCATAATAACCACCTACCTCCTATCTTCTTACGTCATATTTTATGAAAAGGTAGGGATAGTGGTGACATATATCAGCCGATAGTTCAACAATATAAAAAAGCAACCCTTATCATTAAGAGTTGCTTTTGTTTGATTAACTGCATTCTGGTCTAGTTCCTTGAACAATTTCATCAATTGTTTTAAATTGATAGCCTTTTTCTTTTAATTGAGTAATTAGTGATTCAAGTGCAATCACGGTTTCTGGCTTAGGATGCATTAAAACTAAAGTTCCAGGCTCTAATTTCTTCATCACGCGACTGACGAGTACATCGGCACTATCACCTTTCCAGTCAATCGTATCAGCGGTCCACATGATCGTATACATTCCTTGATCATAGGCAGCTTTTAAAGTGCGATCATTAAACTCTCCAGCTGGTGGAGCAAAATAAGTGATAGGTTCATTAATAATAGAACTTAACACCTCATTTGTTTTCTTAATTTCATCAACATATTGCTCGTAAGTAAAACCACCCCAACGTGAAGGATGTGAATAAGAGTGATTCCCAATAACATGACCATCGTTATACAGCTTTAACACTTGATTTTTATGATTTTCAGCATAGCGACCTTCAATAAAGAAATTAGCACGTACACCTAAACGATCTAAAATGGTGATCATTTTATCAAGTTCTTCTTCACCCCAAGCCACATTGATGAGTAAAGAAACGTAAGCACCTTCTTCATTTCCTTTATAAATTGGTTCCGAACGATATTGTTCCGCCTCTTCTTTCAATGGAATTCGTTTGCAAACAACTAAAGATGGATCAAATCCTCCATTTAATAACATATTATTATAGGATAATTCATAATCCACTTCAGCCCCTTCTAAACCAGGGACGAACTTCCAAACATCATCTAGTCGTGGTTCAACCGGCTCAAATCGGTGGGTTTCCATATATTCAATTAATTTAACATGAATGTCATCATTCATATTAGAAACTGGATAGGCTTTATGATAGAAATTAACACCTATTACTAGTGTGACATAAGCAACAATCCCTAAAATTGCTCCTACTTTTTGTTTCACAACTTTCACCTCTACTCATACACACGGTTTAATTACTATCATTGTGCCACTTCTTTAAGCAAATTATTCATTTTTACTAGATTTTCTGTTTATTATTATGACACCCACAAAAAGAAAGAACTTTATTTTTTGAATCGATTAAAATGATATATAAATAACTGTTGAAAATAAAAAATCTCGCCATTGGCGAGACTTTTACTATTCTGCATCTTTAGTTTCTTGTGCTTGTTCTTTCATCGCTTCTTTACGTGATAAGTTAACACGTCCACGATCATCAATTTCTGTTACTTTAACATAAATTTGATCTCCGACAGAAACTACATCTTCTGTTTTAGCGACACGTTCTTCTGCTAATTGTGAAATATGCACTAATCCGTCTTGTCCTGGGAAAATCTCTACGAACGCACCAAACTTCTCGATACGAACGACTTTTCCTAAATAAATTTTACCGACTTCAACTTCACGAACAATATCTTCGATCATAGCAACGGCTTGATTAATATTTTCTGTGTTATCATGTAAGATATAAACTGTTCCATCTTGTTCAATATCGATTTTAACCCCTGTTTTATCAATGATTTCATTGATTTGTTTTCCACCAGGCCCAATTACATCGCGGATTTTATCCACTTTAATTGTCATCACTTTAATTTTTGGAGCGTAAGCTGATAAATCCTCACGAGTTTCAGCAATTGTTCCTAACATATGATTTAAGATTTGCATACGTCCAACTTTAGCTTGTTGAAGCGCCTCTTCTAAAATCTCACGGCTTAACCCTTCAATTTTGATATCCATTTGTAAAGCAGTAACCCCTTGGGCTGTTCCCGCTACTTTGAAATCCATATCTCCTAAATGATCTTCCATCCCTTGGATATCAGTTAAAACCGTATAGTTTTCACCCTTTTTAACAAGTCCCATTGCAATCCCTGCAACTGGTGCTTTAATTGGAACTCCAGCTGCCATTAACGCCATCGTAGACGCACAAATTGACGCTTGAGAGGTTGAACCATTTGATTCTAAAACCTCAGATACTAAACGCACAGTATATGGGAATTCTTTTTCAGATGGCATGACTTGTTTTAACGCACGCTCCCCTAAAGCCCCATGTCCAACTTCACGACGACCTGGTGCGCCATAACGTCCAGTTTCACCAACTGAGAATGGAGGGAAGTTATAGTGGTGCATGAAACGTTTTGTCTCTTCAACTTCAAGCCCATCTAACATTTGGTGCTCATTTAAAGCGCCTAATGTACAAATCGATAAGGCTTGTGTTTGTCCACGTGTAAATAACGCCGATCCATGTGTACGAGGTAATAAATCAACACGAGAAGATAATGGACGAATCTCATCAATTTTACGACCATCAGGACGTACTTTTTCATCTGTGATTAAACGGCGCACTTCTTCTTTAACGATTTTATTTAAAACTTCTTTAACTTGTTTTAATTCTTTTTCAGTTGCTTCTTCTGCCTCAAATACTTCTAACACACGTTTATTGACTGCATCGATCGCTTCTTGACGTGCATGTTTTTCAACGACTTGAATAGCTGCTAACATATCTGCTTCTGCCATTTCACGTACACGCGTATTAATGTCTCCATCTACTTCATATAAGTTTAATTCCATTTTTTCTTTTCCAATTTCAGCAACAATTTGCTCTTGGAAAGCAATAATTTGCTTGATAGCATCATGACCGAACATAATAGCTTCTAACATGTCTTCTTCTGGAACTTCTTTTGCTCCAGCCTCAACCATGTTTACGGCATCTTTTGTTCCAGCAACCGTTAAGTCAATATCTGAATTTTCTAATTGCTCAACCGTTGGGTTTAAAACAAACTCTCCATTTACGCGTCCAACAATGACTCCAGCAATTGGCCCTTCAAATGGGATATCTGAAATAGATAAAGATAATGATGATCCAATCATCGCTGATACTTCAGGTGAGTTATCATGATCAACACTCATCACATAGTTAATCACTTGAACATCATTACGGAATCCATCTGGGAATAATGGGCGAATTGGACGGTCAATTAAACGTCCTGCTAAAATCGCATGCTCACTTGGACGCCCTTCACGTTTAATAAATCCACCTGGAACTTTACCAACGGCATAAAGACGCTCTTCATATCCAATTGTTAATGGGAAAAAATCTATATCTTTAGGGTCTTTTGAAGCAACACATGTTGATAAAACAACTGTATCACCATAACGTACTAAAACCGAAGCATTCGCTTGTTTTGCTAATTCGCCAATTTCAAATGTTAATGGGCGGCCAGCTAACTCAAACGAATAAACGCGTTTATCTGACATATATATTACTCCTTCATTTTCTACATTTATATTTATTCTTTTCTATCATACCATAAGCAAATAATTTAAAGAAATAATTTTTTTCATATTCATACCTAATTTGGCAACTTAAATAAAATTTTGCTTAAAAATACCCTTTTTCTTTGTTTTCTTACTTCATGACCTTCTTATTATAGGCATTCTCCGTTTGATTTATCAGCATCTCTTAAAATCCTATAATAAAAAAAGAACCTTCAAGTGAAGGTTCTTTTCAATTAGCGACGTAATCCTAAACGCTCGATTAATGTAGCGTAACGGTTGATGTCTTTGTTACGTAAGTAAGTTAATAAGTTACGACGTTTACCAACCATACGTAATAATCCACGGCGTGAATGATGGTCATGTTTGTGTTGTTTTAAGTGATCGTTTAAACGATTGATTTCAGCAGTTAATACTGCGATTTGTACTTCTGGAGAACCTGTATCTCCTTCGTGTACTGCATAAGCTTTGATGATTTCTTGTTTTTCTACTTTAGAAATAGCCATTACTATTACCTCCTATAATTCTTCTAAATACGCCTTAATCCAAGCCAATCGCTGGAGGAGCTAAAAGCATAGAATAAGGACATGTTTAATTGTATCATAATTTTTAATTAATTCAAGTTTAATTTGAAATAACTTCTTACATATTGTTGATCATGATTTAATTGATTCATCAGTTCTTCGATTGAAGAAAACTTTTTCTCTTCACGTAAATAGTGATAAAACGAGAGTATGATCTCTTTTCCATAAATCTCTTCTTTGAAGTTTAAAATATTCGTTTCAATACAAATTTGATCGTTAAAATTAAACGTTGGATTATGTCCGATGTTACACATCCCCATATATTCTTTTCCTTCAATCTCAACCATCACCACATAGACACCTTTTTCAGGAATCACATAGGCATCACTTAACTTAAGATTGGCTGTTGGAAATCCAATCTCTCGCCCTCGTTGTTGACCCGTCACAACTGTTCCATGTAATTGATAAGGGCGCCCTAACATTTGAGTCACTTTCTCAATGTTCCCCTCTGATAAATAACGTTTAATTTCTGTTGCCCCTATTTTCTCATCCTCTAACTCACATTTAGAGGTTACATTTAACGTAAAAGCATTTGAGTAAGTGGCTAATAAAGCTGCATCCCCTTCGCCCATTTGTCCAAATCGAAAATCAAAGCCGGTTGAGACATGAGCGACCCCATGATTAAGTAAATATTTTTCAATAAAGTCTGTCGCTTTCATGTTCGCTAACTCTTCATTAAACGGTAAGATAATCAACTCATCCACCCCTAATTGAGTTAAAAGTCGAACTTTCTCTTGATAAGGGGTCAATAAACGATCACTATCTAATTTCTTTAGAAAGAAATTAGGACTCGGCGAAAAAGTCATCACAGCACTTCGCATCTGATGAGTTTTTGCATAATCAACTGCTTCTTTAATAACTGCTTGATGACCAAGATGAAGTCCATCAAAGTAACCTAATGCAACAGAGATTGGCGTTGTTAATTCTTTTGTAAAATTTAAATGTATCACTTCCATCTGACTCACTTCCTAAAAGAAGCCCCTCATTGATCGATAGACATCATTCGTTGGGTGCTTTTCATATACTGCTAAACATTGTCCACTTTGACTAAAAAGTGCAACTGGCGAAATATCAATATAATTGACTTGTTTCGGATATAATTGTACGCCATTACGCACCAACTTTTCAACCCATGAATCGACGACAACTGAAGGAAAATCTGCCATAGCCTCTTCAAGTGTTAATAATTTTAACATATTACTTTCGACTTTTTCTTTGAAGGCTTCAATCGTTAAGCAATCAGAAATGTTAAAAACGCCTGAAGCAATACGTCGTAAATGAGACATGTGAGCAGGATAGCCAAGCTTTTCACCAATCGTCACCGCCACTGTCCGAACAAATAATCCTTTACTTCCTTTAACACGGAAGCTAAATTTAACACAACCATCCTCTGTTTGGTGAATCTCACCTAACAACTCAAGTTCATAAATCGTGACTTCACGTCGAGGGCGCTCAACTTCAAGTCCGGCACGCGCATATTCATATAACTTTTTACCATTCACTTTAACTGCTGAATACATCGGTGGAACTTGGATGCTACTTCCTAACATACTTTTTAAGACGCTCAGTACTTCTTCTTTTGTGATGATGCGATCGACAGATTTTTTCTCAACAACGTCGCCATCTGCATCTTCTGTTGTCGTTGAAAAGCCAATTGTCACTTCACCTAAATATTCTTTTTCATTCGCCGTTAAAAATTGCGAGATTTTTGTCGCACGACCGACACAAATTGGTAAAACTCCCGTCACACTTGGATCTAACGTTCCTGTATGACCGACTTTTTTTGTTTTTAACACTTTACGGACTATATTGACACAATCATGTGACGTCATTCCTGCTGGTTTATCTAGTAACAATACCCCGTCCATAGTTCACCTCATTACTTTCTTTAAATTGATAATAAAAACTGTTCAAATACATCGTTTGCCATTAACAACCCTTGGTTTGTTAAGTGGATTTGATCACCCGTACGCTTTAAATCACCCGCTGCAATCATCTTCGAAAGCGCCTCATCATATAAAGCTTCCACATTGACACCATATTTATTTGAAATAGCCTTTAAATTAATTCCATCCATTAATCGTAATCCTAAAAACATCTCTTCTTCAATTTTTTCTTCTTGAGATAACAATTTTGATTCAATGAGTGGTAACTTTTGTTGCTTTAATGCATCAATATACGCATTAATAGAACGTGTATTTTGATAACGAACACCACCTACATAACCATGGGCACCGAGTCCAACACCAATATATTCTTCATTTTTCCAATACCATTGATTATGAAGACTTGGTAAAGACTTAGCAAAATTACTAATTTCATAATGATGATAGCCATGCTGTGACAAAGTTTGAATAACCATCTCATACATTTTGGCTTCAATTTCGTTTTCTGTTAATGTTAGCTTATCTTTCATATAAGCAATATATAATTGCGTATGTTCCTCAACAATAAGTGAATAGGCTGAAACATGCTCCACATCAAGTGCAAGAACTTCATTTAAATCAGCCTCTAACTGTTCCATTGTCTGACTAGGAATGGCATAAATTAAATCTAAGTTAATGTTCGTCATGCCATGTGCTTTTAATAGCGAGACGGCATCTTTTACTTGATGGCTTTGATGCTTTCGGCCAATACGCTTTAATAGCTCCTCTTGAAACGTTTGAACACCTAAACTGAAGCGGGACACTTGTTGTGAAAGTAAGTATTCCACTTTTTCTTTTGTTAAATTTTCTGGGTTCGCTTCAATCGTAAACTCTCGTATTTGTTCCATCGGAATGGCTTGGTGCAAATAATCAAATAACGGTTGAATTTGTTCAACGCTTAGCGCAGTTGGCGTTCCTCCTCCAATATAAATCGATTGAAGTTCATTAAATCCAACTTGCTTTTCATAAGACTTCAACTCTGTTAAAAGTGCTTCAATATATTCCACATGACGCTGACCTTTTGTGACTAACTTAGGAAAATCACAGTATGTACAAATATGATCACAAAATGGAATATGTATATATAATCCTTTGGCCATGTGACACCTCTATAAACGTTCAATTACATTTAAATTCAAGCGTTTCGCCATGTCACGTGCCATTTGCATATATTCATCATTTAAATAAGCAGGATCATGACAATCTGAATTGACAATGACTTTGACTGTTGGAAATTCATTTGCAATAATTGACCAGAATTTTTCTGATGGATAAGGGTAACGGACCCCATCTTCGTACGTTTGCTTTTTGCGTCGTAATCCATTCGCATTCACTTCTAAAATCACATCATATTCTAAAGCGGCCTTTGCAATGCGACGAGTAGCTGCTTCACACGCTTCATCCCAACGTGGATAAAGCGTCATAAACACATCTGGATGGGCTAAAATAGCAAACAATTTAGTGGCCATTGCCTCTTCAATACAAGCAGCATACACTTCTAATTGTTCTGGTTTTGTAAAATGAAAGGCATCACGGAATTTCCCATCAATTTCAATATAATGTTGAGCTAAAATTAAATAATCTGTTTGTTTTCTTAATTCCACCATATAATCATAAAGATGTGGGAAATACTCACATTCTAATGCTTTTAACACTTTAATTTGTGGATACTTCTTTTGAGCCTGTTCAATATCGTTAAAATATATGTTTAACTCGGAATAATCCATACGACGGTTTCCCATTTGTGAAAAATTCTGATGGGGTGTATGACAGCTCATTCCGATTTCTGCATAATGGTGTTTAACTGCTTCTTTGACATAATCCTCGACATTACCTTTGGCATGCTTACAACGGTTATGATGAGTATGATAATTCGTTAATAACATTTTTTCTCACCTCTTTATTATCCTTCTTTTCTAGTTTATCTTAAACCATGAAAACAATAAATAAACTTACTAATTTTTTTATCCCTATTAATAGAAAAAGAGAGGTCTTTGCCCTCTCTTAGTCTTCGTCCATCGATAAAACTGCCATGAATGCCTCTTGTGGAACTTCAACTGATCCAACCGACTTCATACGCTTCTTACCTTCTTTTTGCTTTTCAAGTAATTTACGTTTACGTGAGATGTCTCCTCCGTAACATTTCGCTAAGACATTTTTACGTAAGGCCTTAATTGTTGAACGGGCGATAATTTTCCCACCAATTGCGGCTTGAATTGGAACCTCAAATTGTTGTCTTGGGATAATTTCTTTTAATTTTTCAGTGATTACTTTTCCACGTGCATAAGCAAAGTCTTTATGAACAATTAAGCTTAATGCATCGACAATCTCACCGTTTAATAAGATATCCATCTTCACAAGTTTAGACGGTTTATATCCAATTAACTCATAATCAAATGAAGCATATCCTTTTGTTGATGATTTTAATTGATCAAAGAAATCATAAACAATTTCTCCTAATGGAATTTCATAATTAACATGAACACGTGTTTCATCTAAATATTGCATGTCGATAAATGTTCCACGTTTTTTCTGACATAATTCCATAATGGCACCTACATAATCATTTGGTGTCATAATTGAGGCTTTTACATATGGTTCTTCAATTGCCTTAATCGTTTGTGGTTCTGGCATTTGTGATGGGTTATCAACAATAACCATTGATCCATCTGTTAAATAAACATGATAGATTACTGACGGTGCTGTCGCAATTAAATCAATATTAAACTCACGTTCAATACGTTCTTGAATAACATCCATGTGTAATAAACCTAAGAATCCGGTACGGAATCCAAATCCTAACGCTTGTGATGTTTCAGGTTCGAATTGTAATGATGAGTCATTTAAAACTAACTTCTCTAATGCTTCACGTAAATCATTATAACGTGCTGCATCGATTGGATATAGTCCACAAAATACCATTGGATTTAATTTACGATAACCTGGTAACGGTTCTTCTGCTGGCTGATCCACTGACGTAATCGTATCCCCAACACTTACTGTTTTAACATCTTTAATTGATGCCGTCACAAATCCTACATCACCAACACTTAAGTAATCGACGATTTTTTCATGTGGTGTATGTACTCCTACTTCAACGACTTCGTATTCGGCACCTGTTGCCATCATTCGAATCGTTTGACCTTTTTTAATCGTTCCATTCACCACTCGAATTGAAGCAATAATTCCTCGGTATTGATCATAAACTGAGTCAAAGATTAATGCTTGAAGTGGTGCATCTGGATCCCCTTCTGGTGCAGGTACTTTTTCAACAATTTGTTCTAAAATTTCTTCAATTCCGATTCCTGCTTTTGCTGATGCTAAAACTGCATCATCCGCTGGTAAACCAATAATATCTTCTACTTCTTGCTTCACACGATCTGGATCAGCACTTGGTAAATCGATTTTATTGATTAAAGGTAAAATTTCTAAATCATTATCTAAAGCTAAATAAACATTCGCTAATGTTTGAGCTTCAATTCCTTGTGCCGCATCAACGACTAACACTGCCCCTTCACACGCAGCTAATGAACGTGATACCTCATACGTAAAATCGACGTGTCCTGGGGTATCAATTAAATGTAAAATATACTCATTTCCATCTTTAGCTTTATATGTCAACTGCACGGCATTCAATTTAATTGTAATTCCGCGCTCACGCTCAAGTTCCATTGAGTCTAACAGCTGATTTTTCATCTCACGTTGTTCCAACGCATTCGTTCGCTCTAAAATGCGATCCGAAAGTGTTGTTTTTCCATGATCGATGTGGGCTATAATTGAAAAGTTGCGAATTCGTTTTTGTCGCTCTTTGATTTGCTCGCTATTAATCGCACTCACAAAGCTCACTCCATTTCGGTAAAATAATATCCACTTTATTTTACTTTAAATTTACCTTTCTCACAAGAAAAATTTGTGGAATCTCTTGTTTTTATCCCTACTTTACTCATTTTGTAGTAGATGTAAGATGAAACCTTGCAATAAAAAAAGACTATTATTTCTGACACCACATCAGTTAATAGTCTTTTTTATGACGATAAACACACCCTCATCTAGCTCATTATTCACTAATCAGTTGATCAAAAAATTTAATCACGCTACGTAATACTTCACGAACAACGGTTTTCAATGCATCTCCAACATCTTGTCCTAACTTTGAAATATTATTATGTCCTATGCCATTAACTTGCTTTTTAACAGACGCCCCATTTATGCCATTTGTGTTTTGTGTCCCCGTTGACTGTGTCGTACTTTGGTTCTCTTGAGATGTTTGACTATAAGGAATAAACGTATTTTCTTCACTTTTCAAACTTTCTTCATATTGTTTAATCTGCTCATCTAGATGACTTGAAGCATAGGCTGTCGATTGACTAGTTTTCGTTTGCAAATTTATATTATGAGCTAATCCTGTTACTAGACAAGTAACTATTGTTAAAATCATCCATCTCTTTTTCAACCCCATTCACTCCCCAATTAATGTGACTTGATATATTCTGCTAAGACTGTTGCGACAGCTTCAGCCGAATTAGCCACTTCTTCATACGTATTATCATCTGAACCAACTTCAATCAAAATCATCGTTGTCGCAAAATCTTGATTATACACTCCATTATATCCGAAACCACCATTGGGTCTAATTCCACGTGATAAACCAGGATACTTTTCATTTAACATCGCATTTAATTCATTAAGAATCGCTTCATTCTCTTTGTATCGTTCGTTATCTGTTCCTAAAACGAACATGACCTTTGCATACGGTTTTCCATCGATAGTTGTCGTCGCTTGCTCATAGCTCACTGAATCCCGGTGAAAATCAATAAAATAACGTAAACTCTCATGTTGACTCGCAGTATCCTCAAGATACATTCGCGATGCTTTATAAGATAATGAATAATCCCATGCGTTTTTACTCACGACTTGTCCTGCTGATCGTGACTCAACGAGCGTATTAATATTCTTCTCTTGTAAATGATTAGCTACCATATAAGATAAGTCAACCACGCTAAACTTACGTCCGAGTGACGCATTAACTGCTCCACCTTCATATAATTCTCCATCATGAGAGTTGAAGATATAAACGAGTGGATCCGTTGTGACTTCCTCTTCTCTTGGTTCAACATTTAATTCCTCACTCACATATGTGTACTTATAATCTTGTGGTGAAGTTGCTGCGGTTGCATTTTGACTCGGTGCTTTCATATTAATGAAGGCGAATCCATCATTAATGAAGGAATACAGTTGATTTAAATCTAGTGATGTCATAATTTCCGTAAAGTATTTTTGCAAGTTCAACATGACATCCATAATATCTCCTGCTGTTGAAAAATCAAAGATTCCAGAAAGGATGGTTTCTTGATCCACATGCTTGTCATATGCTTCTTTTTGATTCACATAAAAGAGTTGAAAAAACTGAGTAAAACAAAGGGTCAAAACAAATCCGAGTACGATGATATAGGGTGTAAGTTTATTCATCATCTTCTTTAATCTTTTTCTTCTAATGCGCTGTTGTCTTTTTCGATTCACTCTCCGCCGCCCCCTGACTAATGTATTTCATCGAGAAGGTTTCCCCAATCGTCTAATGTCCAAAATTATTAGGATCATATAGAGTATTATACAAAGCCAGTGGTGTTAATTATTGTTGTTTTATGGTTACGAATTAGCTAAATTGTACATTTGCATGTAAGGCTCGATTGATTCCATTAGAGATTAACGTTGCTAAATCTTGCATTTCCGTATCAATCCCTTTTGGTGTCACAATTAAGTTAAATCCATTTGGAGTTAAAACTTCTGAAATAAGTTGTCTTTTTTCTTCTTCTTCTAAATTTCCTATTTGCCCTAAAAATTGTTCACGAAGCTCAGGTGATGGCAAATCTTCCTCTGTATATTTTTGACGTGCTGACGAATAAGGCACCAGTTTTTTGTAAGAGCGTGCCTCTTCTTTTAACGATTTTCCAATATGTTTAAGAAGTAAATCTATCGTATCACTTGTAATTGAAACGGCATCAACAACCGTCGGAACCCCAATCGCAAAGACAGGAATTCCTAATGACTCCTCATCTACTGCTTTTCGTTTATTTCCTACACCACTTCCAGGCGCAATTCCTGTATCCGTCATTTGAATCATTTTATTGACGCGAGAAATCGAACGTGAAGCTAATGCATCAACTACGACTAAAAAATTAGGTTTGACTTTCTTAACAAGTGATTCAATAATATCGTATGTTTCTATTCCCGTCATCCCCATGACACCTGGTGCTAAGGCACTCACTTCACGATAATGACGGTCCACTTCATTCGGACGTAATTCATATAAATGACGAGTCACAATCACTTCATCGACTACCATTGGTCCTAACGCATCTGGTGTAACATGATCATTTCCAAGTCCAATGACTAAACAAGTGTCTGTATCTTTAATGTCTCGGTGTTTTAAAAGTTTTGCAAATTGCTCAGCAAAAACTTCCATCGCTACCGTTAATTGATCATGTTCATGTGAAATAATTGATGATGTATCTAACGTCATATAGCGCCCAGCTTTTTTCCCGACACGCTCAACCGCCTCAGGAGCAACATCAATACATGTCACCTGTAATCCTCGAATATCATCCGCCTCATATTTCACACCTTCTTCAGGTGTTCCGTCTACTTGACCTACCATTTGCTCAACCGCTTCTAAAGCTAAGTCAGAGCGACATTGCCACTTTTTCATTTCCTGTTCATTCATAAATAATCACCTCAACGTTAGTGTGAGCTAGATTATCATTTTTCATGAAAAGTTATTTAAATTTTGTTAAGAGAAAGCGGCGTTTATCTCATTAATCAATCTTTAGAGCTTTCTACAACATTGAATCTTTTCAACAAAAAAAGTACGTCCTATTAATTGAACGTACTTTTTAATGTAATAATTACTTAATCGCTTTTAATACTCCACATAAGAAGTTATAAACGCGCTCAGTAGATGGAATTGATAAAGATTCTTTTGGTGTATGAGCTCCTGTAATATCTGGACCAATCGAGATCATATCAATTTTACCTAATTTTTGTGATAAGAATCCACATTCAAGTCCGGCATGAATCGCTGAAACTTCTAACTCTTTACCAAACATGTCTTGATAAACATCTTTCATAATGTCACGAACTTTTGATTCTGTCTCAAATTCCCATTCAGGATAGTCAGCAATTAACTCCATGCTTGCTCCTGCTAAGTCGGCAATTGCTTGAATGCGGTGATTAATCTCACGTTTTAACGAGCTAACTGAACTACGAATCGCACTATTGAATTCAATTTCTGACTCGTCCATTTCAACGACACCAATATTGCTTGAACTTTCAACTAAACCTGGAATGTTAGCACTCATCGTTTGTGGCCCGTAAGGGATTAATTGTAAAATATACATTAAATTTTGTGTTGTGTGTTTTGTAAAGACTTTTGTTACTGTCTCTTTTTTCGTTGCTACGACTGAAACATTTGGATCTGCTGTTTCAAATTCAGCACGCACCATGACTTCAAACTCTTTGACTTTTGATTCTAAAGCTTCCGCATGTTCTTGTGGAAGAGTCACAGTTAAAATCGCGCGTTTTGAGATGGCATTCATTTTTTCTCCACCAGCAATTGATGATACAGAAACATTTAAATCACGGATATAGTGTAATAAACGTCCCATTAACTTATTTGCATTCGCACGACATTTATTAATCTCAATTCCAGAGTGACCACCTTTTAATCCACTGATTACTAATTCATAAGAAACTAGTCCCGCTGCTTCAACTTCTGTCCATTCAATCGGTAACTTTAATGAATTACGCACACCACCAGCACATGAAGCTAACGCAACCCCTTCTTCTTCAGAGTCAATATTAATTAAAATATCTCCTGGAACATTTTCAGGATTTAAGGCCATAACCCCATCCATTCCTGTTTCTTCTTCTGTTGTGACTAAAACAGTTAAAGCGGGATGCTCAAGCGTATCATCAGCTAAAATTGCTAAAGACATCGCAACAGCAATTCCATTATCTGCCCCGAGTGTTGTTCCTTTTGTACGTAACCAATCACCGTCAACATAAATTGGTAAAGCATCCGTTTCAAAGTTAAAGTCTAAATCATCGTCTTTTACACAAACCATGTCCATATGACCCTGTAAAATGACACGTGGAGCATCTTCATATCCTGGTGTTGCAGGCTTTTTAATAATGACATTTTTACATGGTTCTTGAACGTACTCTAACTGATGTTCTTTTGCAAAGTTTACTAAATAATCACTGATCGCGGCTTCATTTCCTGATTCACGCGGGATTTTTGTCATTTGCTCAAAATAATGAAAAACCGCTTGTGGTTTTAAGTTTCCTAAAATTTCTGACATAAATTAACCTCCTTTTTGTTATCATTCTACCATATCTTTCAGAAAATGATAACATTTCTCTATTTTTATTACCTTTGTTTAAATAGTTTTTCAGTTAAGAGTTACTATAAAGTATGTAGGTTAAACCTTTCATCATTCACTGATGACTTTATTATGAACAACTACTTATTTTTAATTAAATTTATCTTCGTCTTTAATTGTATATTCATTTGAATCAAACACGGAACTTTTCGACTGTTCTTGTTTGTTAGAATAAACTCTTTCCTGTACTGGGATGATAAAAAGACAAGCAATATATAAGACAAGCATAGGAAATGCAAATGAAAAAATCGCTAATACTACCCAAGCTAAACGAATAATGGTCGCATCAATACTAAAATAATCAGCAATTCCCTGGCAAACACCAGCTAACATTGCACCTTGTTTTACACGATATAAACGTTTATTCAACATCTTAATCCTTCCTTCCATAAGACGAATACCCTTATTATAGCTTAGTTTAAAAAACTATGACAACTTTTTTCCCGGATATTTTCAAATGTCACCATGAAAGAGTTGGTGATAAAGGTTAAATATACTATAATAGTTCTATATCTTTTAGATAGATAAAAAAATAAATCAACTAGGAGGTTTTTTTGAATGAAGTATGACTTATCACCATTACTCAAATCAAGTGAGTCATCTTTGATCCAAATCGTTGAAACACTTAAGGCTGCTACTACGTTATCACTTCGATCATTAGAGGCAAACGAAACTGCCCTCATTATTGTCGATATGGTCAATGGATTTGTTAAAGAGGGACCGATGTCTTCTCCTCGCATTCAAACAATTATTCCTGCCATTTCTGACTTAATGACACTAGCAAAAGAGCAAAAGATTGAAATGCTTGCCTTTGCAGATTGTCATGAGGAATCATCTATTGAGTTTACCTCATACCCTCCTCATTGCTTAGCCGAGAGTACAGAAAGTGAAATCATTGATGAACTAAAAGAAGTGGGTGGCTATGAATTAGTCCTTAAACGCTCAACTAATGGATTTTTAGAACCAGCTTTTCATGATTGGCTAAAAAGTCACCCTCAAATTACTCAATTTATTGTCGTTGGTGATTGTACAGACATTTGTGTTGAGCAATTCGTCATCACGTTAAAAACTTACTTTACGACACTCAATCGTCCAAGTCGAATCATCATCCCAACTAACGCTGTTGAAACATATGATAGCGAACCTCATGCAGGTGACTTCATGAATGTGATCGCATTATATAAAATGCAGATGAATGGAATTGAGATTGTTCGTGAAATTACAAACTAGAAAGAGGCATTTATTATGAATTTAAAATCAATCAACTTAACAATGCTCGTAGACTTCTACGAATTAACAATGGCACATGGCTACTTTGAAAGTGGAATGGAGAATCAAATTGCCTATTTTGATATGTTCTTCCGTCGTGTTCCTGATGAAGGTGGATTCGCGATTATGGCGGGGCTTGAACAACTGATTGAATATTTTAAAAACTTAAAGTTTACAGATGAAGATATTGAGTATCTTCGTTCAAAAGAATTATTTTCTGAAAACTTTTTAAACTATTTAAAAAACTTCAAATTTGCTTGTGATATTTATGCGATTCCAGAAGGGACTCCAATTTTTCCTAATGAGCCGATTTTAACGGTTCGTGGACCAATCATCCAAGCTCAGTTCATTGAAACAATGATTTTATTAAGCATCAATCACCAATCATTAATTGCGACAAAATCAAATCGTATTGTTCGTGCGTCTCAAGGTCGTCCAGTCCTAGAATTAGGAGCACGTCGTGCTCAAGGAGCAGATGGGGCAATTTTAGGAGCACGTGCGGCTTATATTGGTGGATGTAAAGGGACAGCTTGTACACTTTCTGATCGTGACTTTAACGTTCCTGCACTTGGAACAATGGCGCATAGCTGGGTTCAAACCTTTGATTCAGAATACGAAGCATTTAAACGTTATGCTGAACTTTATCCAGAAAACTGTACACTATTAGTTGATACGTATAACACATTAAAACAAGGGGTACCAAACGCCATTAAAGTCTTTAAAGAAGTGTTAATTCCAAACGGATATCAACCTGGTGCCATTCGTATCGATAGTGGAGATGCGGCTTATTTATCAAAAAAAGCTCGTAAATTATTAGATGACGCAGGATTAACAGAAACAAAAATTGTTATTTCTAACTCATTAGATGAGTACATTATTAAAGATTTATTAATTCAAAATGCACCCATCGATTCATTTGGAGTCGGTGAACGCCTGATTACATCAAAGACAGAACCAGTATTTGGTGGGGTTTACAAAATTGTAGCTGTTGAAAAAGACGGTAAAATGATTCCAAAAATCAAAATTAGTAATAACATTGAGAAAATTACGAACCCTGGTGCGAAACAAGTCTTCCGTTTATACGATCGCGACACGAATAAAGCGATTGCGGATGTTATTTCATTAGCTCATGAAACTATCGATGACACAAAACCATACACTATCTTCGATCCTGAACATACATGGAAGCGTAAAGAAATTACAAACTTTATTGCTCGACCATTATTAACACCAATCTTCTTAAATGGAGAACCTGTATATGAATCACCTTCTTTAGAAGAAATTGTGGCTTACTCAAAAGAACAAATCGATACATTATGGGAAGAAGTGTTACGTTTTGAAAAACCTCATCGCTATTATGTCGATTTGTCAAAAGAATTATGGACACTTAAAACAGAGTTATTAGAAAAATATTCTAAATAATCACTATTTTTCATATTAAAACAAATCATTCTTATACTTGATTTTAATGGAATTTTTACCATTTCATTAAATATTGTAATTTCTTCTTGCATTTTGGACATTCGTCTGATAGAATGAGTTTGTTGTATTTTCAATGGAGGTGAATAGAATGCCAAATATCAAATCACAAGTTAAACGTGTGAAAACAAACGAAAAACGTCGTCAATTCAATGCTTCTTACAAAGCATCTATGCGTACAGCTATCAAAAACGTTGAGGTTGCTATCGAAAACAAAAACGTTGAAGCTGCAAAAGAAGCTTACAATACAGCTAACAAAAAATTAGACAAAGCTGTTGCAAAAGGAATTTGCCACAAAAACTTCGCAGCTCGTCAAAAATCACGTTTAAGCAAAAAAATCAACGCTTTAGGATAATCGAATACCGACACTTTGTCGGTGTTTTTTATCTCTTAAACATGATAAAAAAGGATCTTATTTGTTTACAAGTAAGGTCCTTTTTTATTTATCTGTCCGAGACATTCCGTACCATTCAGCTTTACTCCCCCCCCTCTAAAAGACCAATCACATATATGAATCCTTTCGTATGATTCATAAAAAATGAGCCAAAAAGATAACTTTTTGGCTCGTTTTTTATTTTTTAGTTAACTGGTGTATAAACGATCTTTACATCTGGATTATTAGTAAATTCTGTTTTAGCCATCATAATGATTTCATTTAATTCTTCTACTGATAAGTTGCTTTGAGATTCTGATAATTCTAAGTGAACTTGCACTGCATCATCATTTACGCGTACTAAAACATCAGAATATCCTTTTGATTTAATCATCGTTTCTAAAGCACTTTGATGTTGTCCATCACTATTAATTTTTTCTAAGCTATCTTTAGCTTCACTTTTTTCTTCAGCATCATAATCTTTACTTGCAATAATTGCTGTTAAATCAGCTTCACGTTGGCTTTTTTCTTTTGCAAGTGTTGCGCGTAATGCTTGAATTGAAGTTGATTGTCCAGATGTTTCCGTTGTTGCATCACCTTCTTCAGAGCCTTCACTAGATGCTAATTCACTTCCGTTTGGCTCATCAGTCTCTTCAAACTCTAAGTTTGCTTGTGGCACTGTTGTTGTTGATCCAACTGCTGTCCCCGCTGCTGGTTGATTTGATGATGAATCATCAAGACTATAATAAAATACTGTTAATAATACGAAAACTACAAATAATGCGGCTGTTACATACGAATTTTTGTTCATTTTAATTTCCCCCTAGTTCAGATGCATTTAATATTGAAATTTGATGAATTGGAACATCAAGCAATAAACTGATAGCTTGTGTGACATCATAAGATGCTTTAAGTGTCCCACGATAGACGATCACAACACCATTTGAAACAGTGTCTGTTTGACTCGAAGCAAAGAGTGTCGTTGAGGAATCAGCAACCGTTTTATATGAGATATTAATACTGTCAACAGTTACTCCTTCTATTGATTCAAATATAGCTGTGATCTGTTCTTTGTGCTTTACCTCGACAGATGATTGTGCCGAAGATACATTCTTCCCAGACAGAGAGCCAAGATCATCTTTTAACAATAAAGTTATACTGAAGATCGCGGCAATTACCATCACAATTCCAGAAGGACCTAAATCCGTCAGCATTTTGCGAATCTTTGTACTGATTGACTCTGACTGTTCTGCTGGTTCTTTTCCCACATCATCTACCTCCTATCCCACTCATATTAACGTATTGAGTTGCTTTTTTCATCGACCTCCTCTCTCAAAGATGACATCACTCTGCTCAAGACCTAGCTGATTAAGCATACACGTTTTTGCCTCTGCATCAGTCTCAACCATTTTTACTGTCAGCACTTCACTAAATTCAAATCCTGTAAGTTGAACTTGGCAATTCTCTTCAGCTTTTCGAATTAACGATTCAATTTCTGCCATCGTCATCTTTGATAAATCATTTTCAACTAATCCTTGATAATACTGAATGGATTGATCAAATTCATCTTCGTTAATAAACGAGATTGAATCAATGAAGGAACTAACTTCATTATTCATTATACTAATCACCGGCTTTAAAATGATAACAATGATAAAAAAGTGAAGATAAAATGTTATGATTTTTTTATACGAAGCCGGAATGACCAATAAATTGACAACAGCTATCAAAAAAAACATCGCAATCATTTGCTTAGCATACTCATATAGCATATCTTTTCACATCTCCTCAGATCTTGTCACATATCATTAATTCGTTAATAACATCATATTTGAGCTGTATAGGATAATGAAGAATGTAAAAATAAACATCACTGCAATAATAATCATAATGACTAATAAATTCATAATCCCCGTATTAAACACATCTAAAATTTTAATGTAATCTTTACTAATCACTGGTTGGATCACCGCACTCAATAAGCGAAATAAAATAAGACTAATCCCCACTTTTACAACTGGAAAAGAAACTACAACAACAAGTGTAATAATCCCAAGCAATCCCATACTGTTTCGTAAAATGGATAACGTTGAAACGACTGAAACAACCGTATCCGTAAAACGGGTCCCAATAACAGGAATATGATTCATTAGATTCTGTGTCGTTCGGAAAAATAGACCATCTGCAAAACTAAGCGTGATGTTTTGAATAGACATCAACGTTAAAAAAAAGGCAAAGTAGCCACCTAATGTCCAAAGTGCAATTTTATTGATAAAATCAATTAACCGACTATATAAATCTTCAATATTTATTTGATTAATAAAACCAAAAATGGTTCCAATGACAGTTAAGGGCAAACTAATGGCATTGATAAAAAAATAAGACACATTAATTAAAAATACTAGCGCTGGCTTAAATAATGCCTGATTCCAAAGTGCCCCTGTAATCGTAATTAAAGATAATAAAATAGGAAATATCGCCACCACAACATTCATGTAGCGGGTTAAAATCTCTAAAACATAGTCATGATAAAAAATAAATAACTGAAATAGCTGAACAATGAGCACCAATTTCAAAACCGTATTTGTGACCTTTTCATATTTCGTTGAAAACGAGGATTGAATGTTTTGAAAAAGGGCAATAATGAGTAAAAAAATCAAAATACTTTTAAATTGAGAAAAACCGACTGATAACTCATGCAAAGCATAGTCACCAAGCGATTGAAAGAAATTTACAAGATTAAAGTTTTCAACATTTAATAAATTAGATTTATCTAAGAAATCAGTTTGAACGAGCCAATCATACTGATCATAAATTTCAGCCCATATATTTTCAAAAGACGAAAGATCAACACTTGTTCCATCCATTACTCCCCCTCCTAGTACGTCAAATTAGTTCTTGATTAAACAATTGATAAAATGAGTTCAAATAGTGTGATAATCATCGGTAGGCTATATCCAATTAAATATAACTTAACAATATACTCAAACATTTTTCCGACATTCCCAAGCTTTGCCTCAGCTAATAAGAAGCTGACAAATTCGGCATAGTAAACAATCCCTATTAAGCGAATAATAATCGTCACATACTGTTGTTCCACATTAAAGTCCAAGAAAACCGATGTGATCTCTCCAATCATACTCGATAGGAGTTGTAAGGCCATCATAAAAAAATACGTCAATAAAATAAAACTAAATCCTTTTGCAAATTTTGGGTTAACTTCATCTAGTAATAAATAGATGATCGTAAAAGCTATAACGAGTGTGAGTATTTTTACAATATCAATGATGGCCCCCTCCTTTACAACATAAAAATCGTTCGTAAACTGGTCATTAATACTTCAATAAGTTGGACAATGAACACTAAGAGATATACATAACCAGCTAACATGATTAACTCACTGATTTCCTTTCCGACCTCAAACTTTTTAAAAAGCATCCCAATAAATCCAAGTAAAAACGCCACTCCTGCAAACCTTAGTATTTCTGTTACATCAATCATTGGCATGTACGTTACACCTCATCCTTTCCATCTAATTTGCTACTTAACCTTATGTCCATTTAAACAAAAAAATGATGACTTCAAACAATTACTATAGATTAACTGACTAAGCCTTCCAAAAACACGTCAGATTCCTCCTCAAAGCGCCTAAAAAACAAGTCCCTACCTTACTCCCCTGTCGGAAAAACAACGACGGTTATCCCTGCATTTTTTCATGATTTCAAGATTCATTTTATAAATAAAAGGACCAAAGAATCACACTTCCTTGAACCTTTTACTTATGCTTAATATCATTTAATGAAAGATTAATCATGACTCTTCTATTGCTTAGTAGAACCCTTCATATAACTTCATCATCTTCTGAATCATTCATAACGCTAAAACCGCGCCTTGACTCAACAGCGATTTTACTTCCTATTCGATACTTTTTTTATATTACTATCAATTAATAAAATAGCCTCCCCTAGAGTCAATTTTTAAAAATTAATCTTTTTCATAAAAACTATTTATCAAATATCTAGTAAATAAAAAAAGGCCTTAAGAGCTTAGACTCTTAAAGTCTTTCAAATGTTGTAATTTCAATGTTTTTCATCCCTTATCATCGTGTGCCACACGCATTACAGAGAAAAAAATCATGAATTATCTGCAAGTTAAGTAATGCCAAATTCCGACACCTTTAATAAATCATAATAAAATCCAATATAATCATTGGTATTCCCACATTTTTTAATGTGATAATTTTATTTTTATCGAACTATTTTTAACCTTATAAAATGCCACTAAATATGCTTATGGTGGCAAAAATAAAGAACAACAGGTAGTGCAAGCCTTCTGTTGTTTTTATATTTATCTTTTAGGTTTCCATTGATGTCCACAGTGCATACAAGATAAAAATATTTTATTCTTTCCTATCATTCCAAATCCAGCTCCTGCTAATAAACCAAATGTTACAGTACCTACAACAACTTTACCAAAACCCAATCCTTTTTTATGTGCTGATATTTGTGTTCCGCCACATTTTGGACAACTAATAACCTGATTAGCATTTCTAGTGTGTTTCCCTAGTCTAGCTCGAGTACGCTCCATTCTAAATTCTCTTACTAATTCTTCCTTTTCTTTTTTCTTAGCAGCTAAGTTTATAACTCTTTCAGTTTCAATCTGTTCTAATTCCTCTTCTGATTTAAAGAAAACATATAAAGTTAATCTAACTGAATCAACAATCCACCCTATCAAGAATAATCCCGCAGTGAATAGATACAAGAACCCCATCGCATAATTTTTCTCATGAAATTTATACCCTCCATAAACCCCTGTTAACACGCACACAACACACTGGGGGGATTTAAACGAATGCAGTTGAGATTTTAGAACTATTAGGGTGGGAAGTATTACGTTACAACAATAGAGACTTGCTTTATTCAGTAAGATACTCAGAGGCTCTCATGAAAAGAGAATCTATCGAATCAAATAAAACAATTAGAGTTAAATTAACAGACTGCCACTTCGAGAAAGGAAATCTGTACGTCTTATTGGAAGAAACGAATGAATTTGTAGATAACTACTGGCACAATAATATGGATGATGGAGAGTTATACCTAGATGAAGAAGAGGAAGCAGATTGGGTACCCAAAAAATTCTCTTCATTTAGGCGCTAAAAGGAATACCGATGTTAGAATGTGGTGTTTAAGACAATTTAGCGGTTAAACAAAAACACGTTATGTAGTAAATACATCTAGGTTAAATTATAAAATTAAACAATACATAAATTTAACTAATAAGATTATCAACTTTAACTTTATACAAAAAAAGATAAAAAGATTTCTTTTTCATCTTTTTTCGACTTTTTTCGCAAATGATACACTTTATACTAAATATAGAAAATAATTCATAAGGAGGGGTTATTGATGAAAAAAATCTTGTCACTATTATTTTTGGGTATACTATTCTTTGGCTACAATAAAGTGTCGTATGCTAGCAGCGATATTATAATTGATTCTATCACCCCTGAAGTATCTCTCGAATTTATTGAAGAGGATTCGATTGATTCGTTTTTTAAGGATCCAGTTTTCCCGAATATTACGGAACCAATCGTCCATTGCTTAGCTGGAGACTCTCTTATAGTGGTTATAGTTTGGGTGTCCATACTGATAATTCTACTATCTATTCTAATTATTATTTTAAAGAACATAATGGTAGACTAAATTTCCAATTACCTGAATCTTCCGGTCCAAACACAAAGTACTATAAATTTTATTTATACGAACACTCAACTAATAATGTTGTAGCAGAATTATCTGTTAAAAAAGGAACTAATGTAACATTTGCTCTTAATAACTTAAACACATCAAAAAATTATTACTTTGGAGTTAAACCCAATGGTTCGACTATAATCATTGATGGAAAAGTTTGGCGTTAATATTTTTTATAAGACGAATTGTCAATACAAATGCGACACTTTCTCATTAAATAGCTCG
>JAUMTV010000279.1 GCA_030531025.1 Turicibacter sp. | reverse complement strand
GAATGTAAATTTATTAACTAAAACCTCGGATATATACTGACGAACGCCCGCTTCACTATCATAGCTCCTTACTTGTAATCGTCCTTCAACACCAATCATCGTTCCTTTAGAAACATAATTAGCAATGGTTTCAGCAGTTTTATTCCATGCGACACACGTAATAAAATCAGCTTGTTGCCCACCTTGCTCATCTTTATAAGGACGATTGACTGCTAATGTAAATTGAACATAGTTTGTCCCGTTTTTATTTTGCTTTAATTCAATGTTTTTTGTTGTTCTTCCGACTAAAACAATATTATTAATCATTCGATGGCCTCCTTATCATACTTCACGATCCAATAATCTTTAGCTTTTCTGACGTAATACGGAATCTGATATCGACTTAAATAAGCTTCAATCTCTTTTAGGTGATAAGCGTAATAACAATAAATCTCCCCAGCACGCTCACAAGTAATACAGATCCGCTCTTGTGAGATAAAGGATGAATTTGGTTCACCCTCGATTTCTTTTAGTTCATTCACAATATCTAATTGCTCAAAAACGGCTTGAATCGCAGGATCCCGTGTGGTTGTGCCATGCTTTACACGAAAGAGACGATGATAATCCAGGTTATAAATCTTTGCAAATGTCGATAACTTCATTTGATGCTGATTCAAATACTCTTGTAACGTCACAGTGATTCCCCTTTCCCCACTTCCGTTCATCAGTTATTTATAAACTGTTGTAATCGTCGTTCTAATTGTTCACAATGCTTGGCACAAAATTCAGCTCGATTTCTCTGCTCAATAGCGACCAACTCATTATTAATCAAAAGGCTTAAAATACGTTTAGTTTCTGACAATACTTCAATATCAAATGAATGAATCACATCTAACTGTTTCATTTTCTCACCCTCATCCGTCTCAATCTAGCCTCGTACGGCATCCGCTCTATCAAGTCTTCTAGCATCACAAAATTTTCTCCGTCAATTTTGACTGCTAGGTTCGACTTGTACGTTCGGATAACCGCCTTCTCAGCTTTTTACTTTGCATCCTGGCATAAATATAAAACAATCCATTAAAGTCACTATATCTAATTTCGACTTCTTTAAATTGATACATCGGATATTCACGCTCTAGTTTCTCAGCAATCGAATCTTGATTTAATACCATGTCCATCACTTTACGCTTACTCATTTTCGTGCGATTCTTAGATGGCTTGGGTAATACGAGATTCCCTTTACTACTTCCCCAACGACGTTTCCCCTTTAACCTAAACGCTGTTCTTTTATAGGTTTCTTCATCCTTCATCATGTACTTGCACACGCCGATAAAATTTTCTTCTTTATAATAATTTAACGTTCGAATGGTTGATGCACCTAGTTTCCACTTTGATTCCACTTCTTCTTTGGTTAAGCCATTATCCATAATTAAATGAAGATGAAATCGCTCGGTTCCCGTTCTTCCTTCTTCAATGACATAAACGTACTTTGCATTCTCTAACCCTTTTTTCTTTCTTGCTCGATTGATCCGTCTAAAAAAATTGTGACATAACTTTTCTACGGTTTCTAACTCTTGCGGATCTTCTTTAAACGTGAACGTACACCAAAAATCCCCCGTATAAAAATTCTCATGAATTAATCGCATCAGCTTTTTCTTAGCATT
>JAUMTV010000278.1 GCA_030531025.1 Turicibacter sp. | reverse complement strand
TCCATCAGAGAACCTTAATCATCAGTAGTAAATTAAAAAGAAGATACCGATTTTCAACAGTTTCAGTTTTGGGGTTGAAAAAAGTAAATTACCTTAATTTTCACAAAGAAAAAAGCAGTCACTTTTACAATGACTGCTTTTGTTGTATTATCAACGTTTTTAAGTATTATTTGTTAAAAATATGACAATTTTTACATTAGTTTTTACATAACTAAATTTTACGGTAATAAAATTATTACCGACTTTTTTATGACTGTAAAAATATCTACAAAAACGATTGTAATTTCAAATGATAAAACGATAATTTTAGGGGATAACCCCCTTATGTATTAGAAAATTTACAATTACTATTTTACTCTATTGTTCTAAAATGTAAATTTTTTCCTATTTTGTGATATAATCAAGAGGAAAAAACTAATATAGTTCATGATAAGTAAAAATTGACTGATAAGGAGATGTAAAAAAATGAAACGATTGAAAATAATTCTATTAAGTCTGGCCATTGTGATAACTGGCTTACTCTCATTATTTGCATGGGGATGTGTCGGGGGACAATACAATCAAGATGTTTTAAATGAATTAACAGGTCAAATTATATATACCCGACGTGATACAGATTCCATTTTGAAAATTTATACCGCTCAAGCTAATTTAGAGAATGAACAATTACTTTACGAACATCAAGATTCTATTGATAATGGCAACGTTTCGGGTATTACCTATGATAAAGCAAATAACCGTCTTATTTTTGAAGCCTATGATGACACATTAGAAGATTGGGGACTCTTTGAATTAAATGAGGATGGAACAGCAACTTCTCTTGGAATTTCCACCCTCGATTTAGAAGCGGATTGGCGCGTTCATTCCACAATGGCTGAGGATAGATTTTACGAAGAAGGTGGTGATTTATACTTGAAGGATGCCATTACGGATGAAACCATGTTAATCAAAAACTTCTATGGATTCTATGATATAAAGTTTTCACCAGGGTACGTTCCGCGTGCTCTTTCTCAAGATGAAACCTTTGTTTTCTTTTCTTACAGTAAGCACCTCACACCTTTTGGCGCTCTATTAGAGGGATTACTTAATCCTGATTACCACTTTCAAACCTATGTGCGAAACGTAAAAACAGGAAAAGAAAGTTTATATGTTGATTTTGGAGAGATTATCTTTCTATCAGAAACCGATAATTTCCTCGCCCATAACTAAGGTTGTGGGCTTTTTTACTTTTATTAGGCCCTATTTTAGAAGAGTTAGGAAACTATAAACATTATTAATAAGTAATATTGAATGCTCTTAAAATATTAAGATTTAAAACATAACCTTCTAATAAAAAGGTACTTATTCAAGCGGATTAAACCCTACTCGATAAGCACCTTTTTAGGTATAAAGTCATTTAATTGACCATTTTAATAGAAATTTAGTGATTAAAATTCATTCTAACATTTTCTTATGATTAAACACTATCAAAATGATGAACAAAAATAAAGTCTATTTTAATGGAAGGATATCAACTAATGACATTGTATTTTTGGTTGAAAAAAAAAACTACAATTTTTATTTTTCAACCCCAAAACTGAAACTGTTGATCGATTTTGGTATCTTCTTTTTAATTTAAATGGAAATCTTAAGAATTTCTTCATA
>JAUMTV010000277.1 GCA_030531025.1 Turicibacter sp. | reverse complement strand
ATGACAGATTGTAATATTAAGTGCGACATATAAAACTTGCTAATATAAATCAATAAAAAAATGAGAAAAAAATTATTTTCTTATTGATTAAAAAAGGACATGACGAAAAGACACTTATAAAGTGTCTTTTTTATAAATATAGGAATTTGAAATGTTTAGGATTGATAAAGTTCCATGACACGTGCATAATAAATTCTTAAAAATTTATTAAGTCCTGCGATTTTAACTAACTTTTTGTTTTTTCCTTCAGCTTCTTTTTTGAGCATGTATTCGTAAACGGCATTATCCTCAGTAGGTTTAGCTGATTTAATCGCCATCATGACTTCATAACCACATTTCCTTAAACTTCTGGATCCTCGTTTGGAAATATGTCGTTTCGTTCCTTCAAATTGGCCGGATTGATAAGGTGGCGCATCAATTCCTGCATAGGCAATTAGACTTTTCGAATCTTTAAATCGTCTAACATCTCCTATTTCGGCGATTAAGCGTGGAGCTAATTTATCTCCAACACCTTTCATCTTTTTGACCACCTCATATTCAGGAAGTTCTTTAGCTAAATCATCCATTTGTGTTATAATAGCTTTAGTCGCTTGTTCTATTGAACGAAGCAGACTGACACAGTGTTTAACCGATAGAGCGGCAACCTCTTGACTCGGTTCAAACGTGACGCACTCATGAGCAAGTCGATAGACTTTCTGTGCGAGCTGGGCACCTTTATGGTGTCCTTTTTTTGTTGCCAATTTAATAAACTTAGTTGAGAATTTTTTCTCACTCACTTCCCGGACCAATGAAGCACAGGGATATAACTCATAAACATCTAATAATAATCCGAAGTAATGACCTTTTAATATCTTCTCAAGTCCCGGAAATGTTCGTTCAATTAAATTAGATAACTGGACTTTTAATTTGATTTTAGTCGCCATTAACGAATTATATTCTCGAGATAAAAATTGTAAATCTTGATAAGTTCGATCAGCTTTAGAATGTTCTTGTAATATCCACCATTTCTCAGTTCCATATCGAGAAAGTTTCAACGCATCTTTTCGATCTGTTTTCCCTTTTCGAATCTCAGCATCAAAATATTTTTTAATTAATAAGGGATTCGCAACATGAACAAAATATCCTTGTTTTTGAAGTTCATTTAACAATCCTACATGATAAATCCCTGTAGCTTCCATAATGAATCGAACTTGATCTTTACGATAATCCTTAATTAAATCTAGTAGTTCCTTAACTCCATTCTGTGAATGTTCAACTTCAAAAGGTAATTGCAGAATTTCACCCATTACGTTCATCATAGCGACTGTACTTTTTCGTTTAGATACATCTATTCCAATTGAAATCATTGATTCACCTATCCTTTTTCAGTTTTATGATTGGGTCCAACCTCTATTGATTCACTCATTTTGGTTCATTACGCGGTAGCTTAGTACCAACTTGCTTAATCGAATATTGAATAAATAGAGATGGTCAACACTTTTATGTACGGATGTTATACCCTAAAAACTCTTCATTGACCAATCATCTTATTATCATAAAAAAATCGCAGATTAAACACTTTAATAAAAGTATTCTCTGCGATTTTTATAGTACCAAAAAACTCATAAATAGGATCTTTGTTATAGAATGAAGTTACCACACCAAATTCT
>JAUMTV010000276.1 GCA_030531025.1 Turicibacter sp. | reverse complement strand
ATGCGCACACTCTGAAAGGAAGGGAAAGAGCAACAAAGTGTTGCACCTACTTCTTTTTTACGCTAAAAGTAGTGTAAATCTATAATCAACAGAAAGGAATGATATATATGCAAATCAACAAAGAAAACTTATTTGTCGGTCAAGTCTTCAAGAACTATGAAGATATGGCTAACAAGCTAAACATCCCACGCTATCGAACAGGGAGTAAACAGTACACTCAACAACTCAATAGATTAAAAGCATACTTTGAGTTTGAGCGTATGAGTGGAAGTCATCAGATTCGTATTACCAAAGTATTCACTGATGATGTAATGAGCTTAACCGTTGCAAAAGATAAGCAACAGGAAGCATTAGAAGTATTAGAAGCCTATGACCTATTAGGGTAGGTTTACCACTCGGACGGACAATTAGTCCGACCAATAATCATAACAATCAGAAGGAGAAATCACATGAACCTATCAGTAATCATCATTATGACATTATTATTTATTATTCAAGCACAAGCAATCATTGCTAAACATGATAAAGCATTAGCTTATTCATATAATGAAGTTCGTAAAGAACTATACAAATAGGAGGAAATCATCATGCAATATCAAGATAAAAACCATTATGTCGTCAAGTCAATGTACTTATGCCGACACTTACAACAAGAAGGATTTGAACTAAAGAAGGTTAAGGTCAATAAGTTCTATCCTCGTCACAATGTTTATTTATTTGAACATACAGATGAGCTAATGAAAGCTATCACTGAATATCGACAAATGAAAGAAGAAGCAGGTTATTGTAATCCACGTGAACAACAATAGACCTGCTTTTATTATGCAATAAACACCAATAAAACTTAGGAGGAATCACCATATGGCAAAGAAACAACAACAATCACAAGCATTAGAAGTATTATCAAAATTAGATGGAGCTACATTAGAGAACCTATTGAACTTATTACAAGGTCAACAGGCTCAAGTAGTAGCAGATGCACCAGTAGAACAGGTGAAGCAACAGGAAACATCTAAGCCTAAAGCAACTAAGGCTACATTATTCCAAGACCGCAATCGTCAAGTCGTTGTACGTTCATGTATTGAAGGGCGAGTGATTTACAAGTCAAAACGTTCGGGCATGACCTATAAATGGTTAGAGAAAGGGGCTTATGAGATTCTAACGATTGATGAATTGTTAAACATGGAATCTCAATCTCAAAAGTTCTTACACTCACCATGGCTCATGGTGGATGATGAAGATATCATTGAAGCATTCAACTTAGCAGAACTGTATGACTTAGTAGCAAAAGTTGAAGACATTGACTCATTTATCAATATGTCACTAGGTGAGCAAAAGCAGATTTACAATAAGTTACCTAAATCTTTACAGAATCAAGTGTACAATCACATCTACAATAAGGTTGAATCTGGTGAGATTGACAGTAGAGCTAAGATTCGAGAGCTAGAAGAACTAGTGCAAATGGAGCTTGAATATTAATAAATAATTGCGGTTGATCAACTTAACCAAAAATGATTAACCAATGACAAGAGTAGCGGGAGTACATAGAGATTCTCGCTTTTTATATTAACTAAAAAAATACGATAAAACGGAAAGGTGATTTTAATGATGATGATTTTAAAGATTCCGTTCATAAGGAGATTAATAATTTATGAAC
>JAUMTV010000017.1 GCA_030531025.1 Turicibacter sp. | reverse complement strand
ATCAACACCTGTTTCTTTCGTTTATGTTCCGTAAAAATAAAAAAAATCATTTACTTCGTTAGTAAATGATTTTTTTCTATTGTTGCATAAAATTGTTTTTATATAACCTTTATAATTATTGATATTATCACGTTTTTAAATTTAATTAATGGTTAGCAATTAGCTATTTTTTAATATTGCCACCATACTTGCCATCAAAACTTATTTTTTGGTGGCAAAAAGCTGTTCGAATTTATCGATGGAGTTGCGTTCTAATCGCTGAGACACATGACTATAGACATCTAGTGTTGTTCCGATGTTCGAATGCCCTAAACGTTCCTGAATGACTTTTACATTAACACCTGCTTCTAGTAGTAAACTGGCGTGACTATGCCTTAAATCATGAAACTTAAAGGGGATGTCAATCGATTTACTAAGTTTCGCTATGTAATGTGATAAGCTATCGGGATTTAATGGACTTCCATCCTCTTTGCAGCAAACGAAGTTATGTTCAGAGTAGTAATGTTCGTCATAATACTTTCTGTTGCTTTCCTGATCTTCTTTAGCCTTTTTAAGTTCGATTGCTAATATAGACGGAATTATGAATTTACGATTACTAGATTTGGTTTTTGTTGGGGAAAGTATCAGTGTTTTATTTCGGAAGAGCAGTTGCTTATTAATTGTAATTACTTGTTCTTCTAGATCGATATCATCCCAAGTCAATCCTAAAACCTCGCCACGTCGCATTCCGGTGTGAATAGCTAATAGAATAGAGAGATAGTATTTATCTTTTGATACTTCACGAAGAACTGTATCAATTTCATCTCTACTAAGGAATCGCATTTCTTTCTCTTCTTGTTGCTTTTTGATTCTCTCGATAAAATCCAAAGGATTCTGTTTAATTAATCGCTGTTTAACCGCAAGTTCAAACGTTCCGTTAAGAACTTTCCTCACATGTGCTATCGTTGTGTTTCCGCACTCTTTAGCTTTCTTAGTTATGAAGTTTTGGATGATAACGGGAGTTATCTTTTCAAACTTAAGATGTCCTAAATCGGGATAAATATGATTCTTCATTATACTCCGATAAACTTTGAGCGTATTATGCCTTAAATTCAAAGATGCTACATTTTCGAACCAATACTCTATGTACTGTTCTAGTGTATATACCGTCTTTTTATTTAGAAAACCATCTTCTTCGAATTCAGTAATAGCTTTTCTAAGTGCGGTTTGTGCTTCTTTCTTAGAAGTGAAGCCGCCTTTTTCTTTTGTTTTCCAATTATCAAATTCATCTTTATATTTAAAATAATATGACCATTTACCTTTAGAGCGTTCACGTACTCCGCCTTTCATTTCTTTCACCTCGTTTTTTCGCTATGGTGGCAAATTCGAGGGCAAAACGAAGGTGAGTTGATACTGAACCTATTTAACAAAAAAATTTACTATGTAACTAATATTAGGGATTTCAGGTTAAGTCTAACATTGGAGAAACATGGCCTATATAACGTCCTAATACTTTTAAACGATTAATTTCTTCGTTTTCGAAAAACATACCTTTGTGTGCAGGGTTAGTGCTATCTGGCTTTAAAACAACTGTAGACTCATCGAGTTGATAGAATCTCTTTAACATACCGATTTCATTATCAATTAAAACGACAGCAATCTCTCCGTTATTCACAGTTTCTTTTTTCTCGATGATAGCGTACATCCCATCATTAACGATATTATTCATACTATCTCCATGAACCTGGAGGGCAAAAAATTCCCTTTTAATGCGATGGTATGGATTCGTTATCTCATCAATTGGATCTTCGAATGCTTCAAAACCGTCTCCAGCGCAGACTTTACCATAGACGGTAAGACTGTTTGATTGTTGATTTTGCTTTTTATCATCAGAGGATGTTTGTATTATCGTTGGATTCTTAGGGAGAGAGTCGTATCTTTTAGCTTCTAAATCTACATTAACTAACTCATCTAAAGATAAATTCCATTTATCAGCTAATTTATTTAGAATAGTCATATTTGGTTCAGTAATCCCAGCTTCCCACTTTTGAATAGTTGTAAATGATTTGTAACCTAATTCGTTCGCTAATTCATCTTGAGTTATGTTGTCGCGCAAACGAAGGTATCTTAAATTCTTACCGAATAAATTTTTTTTAGTCATAATTCACCTCCTTGTGCATATTATAAGGAAATTAAGCGAAAAAATCAAGTAATTGCGATATTTATTATACCGAACTTGCAAAAAAATCTAATTTTCTTGTTGACTACAGAAAAAAAATCATGTAATATTTTGGTTGTGGAGGTGAGAAAATGTCAAATAACTTGAAAGTTTATCGAATAAAATTTAACTTAACACAGAAACAGTTAGCTAAAATAATAGGCGTTAGCACTCAGACGTACGTTGCATGGGAGGCTAATCCAGGTATGATTCGAAATAGTCATGCAAATAAAATCGCTGATTTTTTCGGTGTGACGTTAGATGATATTTTTCGCACTTAACTTGCATAAAAATCAAGTGAAATAAAAGAAAGTGCTATGGTGGCAAATTCGAGAGTAAAACGGAGGAAATGAAATGAGTAAATTTAATATCACACCATTCTTTAAAAAAGAATTTGGTGAGATTCGAGTAGTCGAAAAAAATAACGAACCTTGGTTTGTTGGGAAAGATGTAGCAAAATCATTAGGATACAAAAATGTTAATGATGCTTTGTTTAAACATGTTGATGCTGAAGATAAGGAGGTCGTGAAATGCGATACCCTTGGAGGACAACAACACATGACAATTATTAACGAAAGTGGACTATATAGCTTAGTTTTGAAATCCAAGCTTGAAGGATCTAAAAAATTTAAGCGTTGGGTAACAAGCGAAGTCTTACCAACAATTCGCAAACATGGAATGTACGCACGAGATGAAATCTTAGAGAATCCAGATTTACTGATTGAGGTAGCAACAAAGTTAAAACAAGAACGTGAGAAACGAAAACAGTTAGAAGCGACAGTTCAAGAACAAACCCCAAAAGTATTATTTGCCGATGCGGTAACGGCTAGTCATACTTCTATCTTAGTTGGAGAGTTAGCTAAGTTAATCCAACAGAATGGAATTGATATCGGGCAAAATCGCTTATTTGCGTGGTTACGTGATAATGGTTATTTAATTAAGAAAAAGGGGAACGACTACAACATGCCAACTCAGAAGTCAATGAACTTAGGTTTATTTGAGATTAAAGAAGGTACAAGAGTTCATTCAGATGGTCATGTGAGTATTACTAAAACGCCTAAAGTAACTGGTAAAGGGCAGGTTTATTTCATCAATAAATTTTTGAAGGAAGTAGCGTAATACTATGGTGATTAAAGAATTAAGGGGGATGGAGAAGTATGGCGAAATGTGATATCGCAACTAAAGATAAGCTATTGCTGTCTTGTAAAGAAGCAGCAGCGATGTTAAACACATCAGAACCGACACTTCGTGCGATGGTTGATGTCGGAGTAATTAAGTGTTTAAAAATTAAAGGAGTTATGAAGTTCTACACGTTTGAGCTACATGACTTTTGTAAACGAATGACAGGCAAGGATGTAGATCCTGATGCTGATGAAATTGTGAAAGAGTTATAGGAGGAAGAAGTATGACTGAAAATAAAAAAACTCCCCAAGATGTGCGAGTTCAAGGGGAGTTAAAAGAAAAATGTGTTAATTGTGAACTAATTAGAAAACAATTCATTCGTAAAGACGAAAGTAAATACTTAGCAGAGATAATTTTACATCGAATGAACGAAAAGAGACTCCCTCTAAGTGTGCTAGAAGAAGCCCTTGTGATTGTTGAAGAAAAGTTTAAAGAGAGCGCGACTCTAACTATCTAGTATGATATTTAGATAAGCAATGCTTACATCCATCGTTTCTTTTGACGCAATCGTCGTAGGGAAAAGCTAAAGCTTCGCTTAAACTATCGAACCAAACTTTATGTTCTTCTTTCATGTGAAAAATATAACAACTAGGGTCGTAATTATTAGTGTCATGAACTTCTCTAGTATTGGTATTTAATAAGTAACGTTTCGGAAACATACTTCCACTCCTTTCTGTTCTAAGATGTTTGAATTTTATCAAAAAATATCGAAAAGAGGTGTCGAAGAGTGTCGGGATTTAAAAAGGTTTTAAAGAAAAAAGGAATTACACAACGACAATTAGCAAAAGAAGTAGGGATGTCATATCAAATGATTTGTATGTATGCAACTGGAAAGGTTGATATGGGGTCAAAGAAACTATATAAGATTGCAAAATATTTAAACGTTCCAATGGAGGAATTAATAGAGGAGGTAGAGAATGAGAGCAGAAAGGTTATTTAATGACAATCAGTACGAGAAGTACACCAAATCATGGTGGGAGAAATTCTTAGATTGGATATTTGAATAGGGGGATTTGGAATGTTATTAGAAGGAGTTCTGTTACTAAGTGCAGCAACGGTCGTTATGGGGTCAATAGGATTAGCATCGGAGAAGTCGTTAGAGGTGTTAAATCGTACAGAATTATCGAAGAATGCAGTTGTTAAAAAAGCATTAAATGCATTTGGAATTGAGGTATTAGAGTTATCGGAGGAAGAGAGAATGGCGGTATTAGAAAGATTAGATTACTATGTAAAGGAATTTGCTGAAGATTGGGAGGAAGGACAAAAGAATTCATTCGAGATTCCACTTCCAAAGCTAGGAATTGATGATGAAGCGATTGGTGTTAAACGTGAGTTAGTGAAGTTACGTGACCGACTAGTGTACTTACCATCAGTCGAAGAAATCGAGTTAGCAGAGGATGAGTATAACTTAATTGTTACTGTTGATGAGAATGTATTGATTGCTTGTTATGAAGCTCAACTTCAAGAGTGGAAAACACAAGGTCAGTTAGAGCGATATGAGTATTATCGCAATCGTGGGGTGATCTAATGAAACGTGACTTCAAAGGGGTTTGGATACCGAAAGAAATTTGGTTAAGTACAGATTTGAAGGTGATGGAGAAGTTAATTTTGGTTGAGATTGATAGTCTTGATAATGAAGATGGATGCTTTGCGAGTAATGAGCATTTCTCTAAATTCTTCTCGTTGTCAAAAAATCGTTGTTCAGAACTGATTAAATCGTTAGAACAAAAAGGATACATCGATATAAATTATGTGTATCAACAAGAGAGTAAAGCTATTGCAAAAAGAGTCATCAGATGTGTTCGAAATTCCGATGGGGGTATTCGAAAAACCGACAGACCTATTCGGAATATCGACAGAGGTATTCGAAAAACCGAAGAGGGGTATTCGGAAAACTGTGAAGATAATAATACATCTTTTAATAATACATCTAATAATACAAGAGAAATAAAAGATAATGTCGAGCAGAGCCCGACTACACCTATTCCATACAAAGAAATCGTTGATTATCTGAATCAGAAACTAGGCACTAAGTATCGTTCAACCAGTCAGAAAACACGAAAGCTAATTAAAGATAGATTTGATGACAAATTTACATTAGAAGATTTCAAAATAGTAATTGATAAAAAAGTGTTTCAGTGGCAAGGTACTCAATTCAGTGATTATTTAAGACCAGAAACGCTATTTGGGCCTAAATTTGAAGGTTACTTAAATCAACAAGTAAGGGGGTATAACAATGCAAAGCCTATCCAAACTCATGGGGACTATGACTCAAGTGGACGACAGTTGCTCTAATTTATCGGAAGAAGAAAAAGTGCAACACTTTGTAGATGTCGATAATGCTAGATATGGTGACTTAAATACAGATGGATTTGATTGCAAACTATGTCGCAACAAAGGGTGGGTTGCTGTAGTCCACAAAGAGCCTACTTATGTAACACAGGCAACTAAGCTATGTGATTGCCTAGAGGTTCGTAAGATGATTCACAACGCTAAAAATAGTGGTATGGGTGAATTGCTGGACCACAGACTAGAAAAGTTTGAAGTAACCGATGAATGGCAAAAGAGTGTTCTTAAATTAGCTAACCAATATTTAGAGAATAATAGTGACAGTTGGTTTGCAATATTAGGGCAGAGTGGAGCAGGGAAAACCATGATTTGCTCAGCTATCGCTAATAAGCTTTTAAAACGATATAAAAAAGTCAAATTTATGACTTGGACAGAGTTTACAGAAAAGTTAAAACGAATGAGATTCGATGCAGATCGTGATGAATATTTTGATGAATTTAGTAAAGTCGAGGTCTTATATATCGATGATTTCTTAAAAGGCACAGTCAGTGTCAATAGTGACAGTAGTTATCAAGTTAATCAAACGGATGTTAAATATGCCTTTCAGTTGATTAATGAGCGATATAACAAACGTTTAGTGACGATTATTTCATCAGAATTTCTAATTGATGATATTCGGGAGTGTGTAGATGAAGCTGTTGCAGGTCGCATTAATGAGCGTTGCAAAGAGTTTTGTTTGCAAATTAGGAAAGATAAGAATAAGAATTATCGCTTTAAACAAGGTGTAGTTCTGTAATTGAAAGGTGGTGATAGGAATGCTGTATGCACAAAAAAAAGAGCACAAACTGCGGCAACAGTTCATGCTCTAAAGATTTTGTATTCGGACAATCAAAATCTAGTTGAAGTATACAGTACGATGAAAAGTAAATCAATGGTTTTAGGAAAAATACGCGAAGATAATCACTACCCTAGTAGTTTATGCAAGCTTAAACGATTTATGCACTAAAAATTGAAAAAGTTGTGGTGAGAGAAGCATCGCCACAACTAAATGCTTATGTTTTATTTGGTTGCTTGCTCGATAGAGTGAGTAATAACTCACAGTTGTAGTATGGCAGGATTGAGAAGTTTTATTCAGTTGAAATAGAAAAAATAGGAGGAAATGAAGTGAAAGAGATAAAGAGAGCGACACGAAAGTTACTTTTCGAATTAGGGGCACCAGCTAGTTCGAAAGGGTTCAGTTATACGGTTGAAATTTTATGTGATGGAGTGATCAACAATAAACCGATTGTCAGCGGAAGTAAAATCTATGCGCATTGGGCGTGTGTGTTCGGTGACACTTGTGTTGCAACAGAACGCTCTTTACGCTACGTGAAGGATGAGTGCTTAATGTCTGATAACGAAAAGTTTCGCTCAATCTTTGGTCACATTGAGGAAGGGCTGGGGTTGTATGATTTTTTAGAAATGTTGAGATTTCATCTTATGGATGAAATGGAGGGGTGTTACTAATGGCGTTAGCAGATGTAGTGGAGTTAGGAATAGCTCTCGGAGAGTTGGCAAAGACGACGGAGAAAGAGCCTTCATTTAAAGCGCTAGGAGTGACTTTAGAAAATACACGATTAAGCCGAGATGATATTGAATATTTAGGTCAAATTGTCAGCAGAGAGGTTCCTTTTAAGGTTGGATATGCTTTTTATCAAGGTGTGCCAACGGTGTGGCTGATAAGCGAGGAGGCTCTTCATGAATGCACTAAGTTTTAAGTACAACAAAATCGCAGAGTGCCCTAAATGTACTAAACTCTATGATTGCCTATATAACGATGAACATATAGGCGATCAAGAGGTGTTTAAGTGTGCTTGCGGTGAGAGGTTTGTTGTTAAATATGATAAACCATCGGAAGTTGATTGGAATGATATTTCAGAATTATGGAGGTTTGAGTAATGGAATTACAAGTATTAAAAGAATTAATTTTAGAAAAATTTAATGAACAAATTGAAGGTTGTGGTTATGATGGCGAATGTGTCACTCTACAGAACATTCATGATTATAAGGAAATTTGCTTCATAGATGTAAGTGAAGATGGAACATGGCACGATGAAGGGAAATACTCTTATCGAAATGATATCTATAGAGCTGTTGCTGATGGAAAAGAGTTGGATGTATATATCCTTGTTTCTAAAAGTCGATGTGGAAGTTATTTCACAGACTATGAGTATTTCAATGAGTTAGGCGAACTTGTTCAACCAATGGAAGAAGTAGAAGTTGTGAAGAAATGGATTGCTGCTAGTGAAGCTAAAAATGCACAAGAAAAAACTATGGAATTGCAAATCATAGCTAAAAGCATTCCAGTAATTAAGTTTAACAAAGAGGGGTTAAGGCTGGCGTTGCAAGATCACCTAGTAAAATATAGCAACTTAGTTGTTACTGCTGAAACAGAAAAGGACTGCAAAAAGGTTAATGCTGAGTTAGGAAAGTTAGAGAAGGCTATTGATGCATTCCGCAAGGAAACTAAAAAGGCTTTATCCGAACCTATTGCGACATTTGAAGCAGACTGTAAAGAGTTGGTAGCTTTGATCCAAGATGTTAAAAAACCGATTGATAGCCAATTAAAAGAGATTGAAGAGCAACGCAAGGTAGAAAAAGAGGTTTTAATTCGTGAAGAAATCACAAAAATTGTAGATGAGTATGAGTTAGATGAAAAACATAGCGCTCAAATCGATATAAAGGCATCGTGGTTAAACAAAACAACTTCGATGAGTAAAATTACTACCGAAATAAAAAATCTCGCAGAAACGCTAAAAATCGCCCAAATGAGCGTGGTTCGACATCAAGAGATTATTAAAGCGACTTGCGAGATGCATAATGCACGATTAAAAACACCTTTAGATGCGACTGGATGGATTGAATTATTAGCAAGTGGTGAGGAAGTTCAATCAATTGTAGATAAGATTCACGCAGAAGGTAAGCGACGTTTAGCTGCTGAGATTGAAGAAGAAGAAAAAGAGGCTAGAGAGATTCTGAACCAACCAGAGAATGAGCCAGTTGTTCATGAAGAACCAGTGGAGCCTATTTATAAACCTAAACCAGATGAACCAATTATGTCAGCGACTATCAAACTGTATGGAACAGCAGAACAGTTCAAAGCTTTCAAAAATATTATGGCAAGTATCGGAATGCATTACGAAATTATTAAATAATAGGGGGAATTTAAAATGACAAACGTACAATCACAATCTCAAAATCATTTAGCAGAATTACAACAAAAACATCAGTTATCTTTACAAGAAGGATATTATCAAATTCATAAAATTGAAACTGATTCAGGACCTATTGAATTATCTATGGCTCAAATTCGAGATTTTTTAGTTGATCCAAAAGCTAACGTAACTCCACAAGAGTTACTAATGTTCTTAAAGTTATGCCAACATCAAAAATTAAATCCATTTATCAAAGATGCTTATCTCATTAAGTTTGGCGATCAGCCAGCATCGATGGTTGTGTCGAAAGATGTAGCATTTAAACGGGCATTTGCAAATCCGAACTATGACGGAATGGAGTCTGGTGTTGTTGTTATGAATAAAGAAACAGGAGATTTAGAACAACGAAAAGGAACTTTATATATTAAATCTCGTGAAGAATTAGTTGGAGCTTGGGCGACAGTTTGGCGCAAGGATATTCCAAGACCAACAGAAGTAGTTGTGAATTTTGGCGAGTTTGTACAAAAGAAAAAGGATGGATCACCTAATGCTAACTGGACTAATAGACCAGCAGTTATGATTCATAAAGTTGCCGAATCAACTGCGCTCCGCAAAGCTTTCCCAGAAACGCATCAAGGCATGTATGATGAGTCGGAAGTTATGGAGCAACAGGAACAAACTCTTAAAACAACTCAGAATGTTGTTTATGAGCAAAAAGTTGAACCAGTAGATAAAGTGAGTTATGCAAATCGACCTCAAAAGCAACAAGAGATTATTGACTATAGTGAGTTAGAGCTTCAAGATGCGAGCCATTTATTATAAAAATGTTTGAAAAAGCTATATTTTTTGATTATACAGAAACCGAAAAGGGTGCGTGGTTCAAGGTCTACGTCCCTGGATGGTTTGCTCCAAAGAAGCTAATTCAAAAGTGGATGAGTGGAGCTATCCGATTTGATGATGGACGTAGTATAACATCAGCGCAAAATAAATTAATCCACGCTTTGATTGGGGATGTGGCCAAACATTATGACTACCATCCGTCAGAGAGAAAACAGTTAAAAGAAGATTTAAAATTACAGTTCGTTGAGGCATACGGAATTGAACCGTTTAGCACAGCTGATTTAGATGTAACAACAGCAACAGACTTTATCGATTACCTAATTGAGTTCATGTTGTTATGGGATATTGAGATGAGCCCTAAGGTTAATGCGATGGCAAGGACGACGAATAACTGGATTTACTATCACATCATGAATGGTAAATGTGTGTGTTGCCAACGGGATAAACGGGCAATAGGGATTCATTTGCATCATACAAATCCGATAGGAATGGGGCGAGATAGAAAGAAAGTTGATCATAGTCAACATAAATTCTTAACATTGTGTGCGGATCATCATCAAGAAGCACACACGATTGGGCAAAAAACATTTAATGCTAGGTATCATCTTGACGGTATTAAGTTAAGTAAAGAGTCGTTGGTAGAGTTAAGGTTAATGAAGAAGTGTGATTTGACCGAGTTAGATGAAGCGGAGGCGGAAGTGAATGGGGAGCATCATATGCAACCACTGTGGACGCAAGGCGGTAAAGGAACAGGCTCAAATTTGTGAGTGTGGAGCTTGGTATTGTGGATTTAGTTGTTTAGCCAAATCACTACATCGAGTTGGTGTGAACCAGTACACATTCGACGAATTAGATCGTTGCGGTAGCTGCGCAGTAGAGAAATTGAAAGCAGGCAAGTTAATCTTTCCACAAGGAGATAAGCATTTGAATAGATTATTAGCGCAGCATTTATTGATCTATGTGCTTAGAGATATTAAACCAGTGAAACGTAAGAAAAAAGTTAGTGAAAATCAAATGAGTTTATTTTAGGAGGAAGAGTTATTTGAGAGTATTTAAGATTCCAGGTATGGTCCAAGCTAAGCAGCGACCAAGACTAAGCAAGGGGCGTGTTTATACGCCTCAGGCTACGGTCAATTATGAAGGATATGTGAAATGGTGTTATTCAGATTATGCGAATCAGATGAGATGGACGATTATTGAGAATGCGATAAGAGCCGAAATTGAGGTGTTTATGCCAGTTCCTAAGTCAGATAGCAAGAAGAAAAAAGAGCTTAAATTGAGCGGAAAAATTCGCCCTACAGTGAAGCCTGATGCAGACAATATTGCTAAAAGTGTGTTAGATGCCTTAAATGGATTGGCATATGCAGATGATAAACAGATCGTGGAGTGTGAAGTGAAGAAATATTACGGTGAAGAACCTTGTGTGTATGTGAAACTGATTGAGTTGGAGGAATAGCAGATGTCATTGAAGTGTGAGCATTGCGGTAACGACAAAGAGTTTTATCATGAAGTAGCCGTTTTAGCTAAACAAAAAGTGGATCATAAAACATTGGATTATATCGGTAAGCCTTATGATGTAAATATTGAAGATTTATGCAATGAGTACGAACCTATTTTGTGTGGTATTTGCGAGCGTGCGGTGGAGGAGTAGAGATGAAACTCGAAGATTTAAAAGGGTATCTAGGTTTTGATTTTATTGAATTAGTGTTTTTCGACAAGGATGAGGATTGTCTATATTTAGAAGTGTATAAAAATGAAGTTGAAAATAATGGGTATTATCGATGTGATGATGAGTCAGTAGAAGGTGAGATGTTCGAAAAACATGGAGAGTGTGAGATTGAACTGATGTACAGCTCGTTTAATCATGAATTAGGAGAAGATGTATTATCTATCGATTTAAAGTAAATAAAATTGATGTTTAAAAAGGTACAGGCGATTAAACCTGTACCAGTAAGGAGAATTTAAGATGAAAAATTTAAAATTAATTGGTATTAGTATTGCAAGTGTGTTAGTGGTTATTATTTTATGTGTGTTTATGGTGAATGGAGTTCAAAATAAAGCTATCTCATTAGAAGAACAAGTGAAAGTTGCTTATTCGGATATAAATGTCCAAGAAAAGCGACGAGTGGACCTGGTTTATAACTTAGTTGATACTGTTAAAAATTATGATAAACATGAAGCTGAGACGTTACAGAATGTAGTAGAGGCACGAGCGAATGAAAAAGGTGATATTAGTGATGTAACAACTTTAATTTCATCTGTGGCAGAAGCTTATCCAGAGTTGAAGGCGAGTGAGAACTACAAAGAGTTAATGAATGAGTTAAGTGTGACTGAGAACTTAATCGCTCAATATCGCAGTAACTATAACAAGCAGATCAAAGAGTATAACCGTTACGTTAAGAAGTTTCCTAATAAGCAGCTGTTAAATTTATTGGGTTATGAAGAGGCAGGGTTTGATTATCTGAACTATGATGCTCCTTCAGATGCTCCAACTAATTTATTTGGAGAGTAGTTCATATGGATATTACAAAAAGAGAGATTATCTTCAGTGTGATTATTATAGCTGCTATGTTAATTATCGGAATCCTGATATCAGAGAAAATTTCCGATAGCATTTTCGACAGAAACGAGCAATATAACAAAGCGATTCATGTTGAAGATAAAGATTTATTTAAGTACGGAATGAGGACGAATGTCGGAAATGCTTTTGTCTATGGTGATTTGGTTGCCATAGACGGTGTTTCTTATCCTGAAATTGATGGCGAATATATGTATATCAAGAAAGTAAAGGAACGATATACGCAGCATACAAGAACAGTTAGTTATAAATGTGGGAAAAGTACATGTTATAGAACTGAAACTTACTGGACATGGGATAGAGTAGGTTCGGAAGAAAAACAAAGTGAGAAAGTTACGTTTTTAGATGTGGAATTTGACTTTAATCAGTTCAATAGACCGGACGACTCATATCTAACAACAGTTAAGGAAAGTTCCCACATTAGATATAAATATTACGTCGTTGAACCCAAGTTAACAGGAACAATATTCGCTAATTTGAAAGATAATACGATAGCGGATAAAGCTAGCATTTACGAAAACAAAACAACAGACCAAGCTTATAACTATTTGATTGATGGCGAAGGGCGATTATGGTTGTTCTGGGTAGTATGGATCGTGCTAACTGGTGGAGTAATATACGGATTTTATTACTTAGAAAACGAGTGGTTATATTAAATTACAAATTTTAAACACATTTAGGAGGACTGATGATGAGAGCAATATTTAATGATTATGGAGAACCTATGGATAAATTGGAAGTTAATACGCAGGTAAGTACAGTGCGATTAACGTCAACGGTTGACGATATTAAAGTTGGTATTGTTTTGGATAAAAAAAGCGTTGTAGGACTTATTCAAATATTAGCAGAGTGTTTAATGGAAATAGACGAGTAATTAAATTAGACATTTATATGAGTTTAGGAGGTATCAAGATGAAATTTATTTATTTTGACAACAAACACGTAAACAAAGATGCGATTCATTATTTAGAGAAAGGAAAATCAGTATATGGTGGCTACAGAATTTACCTTGTATTAGGTAGTGACGATTATTTCCTTGAAGAAATTTTTAAAACTGAAGATGAAGCAAACGAAAGATATTGTGAAATTTTAAATTGTTTAAATGATGAATAAAATTAAATTTTTATAGATATTAAAGGAGGAAGTAAAATGGGTATTGATTATTATTCTTGTGAAAGATGTGGAGAAGGATTTCCAGATGTAATTGATTACGTTTATTGTGAGTGTGGTAACGTGTGGTGTTGCGTTGAATGTGCAAAAGATGATGGATTTGAATATGGCGTTGAAATAGATGAAGATGGTGAGGAAGTAGATAGCTTTGATGGTGCTACTTGTAAGTATTGTCGTAAGGAGGATTTTAATGATAGTGAATTATTAGAATATTCACTTGAATTACTTAAAATGACAAGAGAGCAACTTATCGTAGAATTAAAGAACAGTAAATAAAATCAGAATTTTTAGGGGTGAGAGTGTGACGGCAAAAGAAATTATTGATCAGTACAATTTCAGTAAAGGAAGAGTAGATTCTTTGGAGAGAAAAAAACAACGTATTATTGATGAACCTCCCATTAAAGTAACGGATTATAGCAAATTTGGATATGGGAATGGAGGAGGTATTGAAGGAACATATTGTCATCGAATCAAAGAGGTTGAAGAAATAGATGATGAAATTAAATGGTTAAACCAGCATATTGAGCGTGTAGAAAAAGTGTTTGAGTCAATTACCAGAACGCACAAGGAAGAATTAGATATTGTGTTATATAAGTACACGAATAATAAAACGAATAAAGAAGTTGCGATTACTTTTGGATATGGCGAGAGAACGATAAACAGAAAGCTAAAGGTGGTATGCGATAAGCTTGTGAAATTATTGAGTTAAAGAATGGCGTAAAACATGGCGTAAATTATGTCGTAACTGATTAAAAAAACTGTGTTATTATGATAGGGTGATGAATCCGCAAGGGTGAATCGCGTTAGCAGAAACTATGTATGTTTTAGTTCTAAACACGAGTGAGAGGGAGAAATCCCTCAACATGCTTCCTTAGCTCAATGGATAGAGCACAGACCTTCTAAGTCTGCGGTTGTAGGTTCGAATCCTACAGGGAGCGCCAAATGACGAGACGTTTTTGCTACTGTTTCATTACGAGCCATTTTTATGGCACCTCCTCCAATAGTTAAATTTTCACATGAAGTAGTTATCCTTTAGATAGCTACTAATATGCTTGTGTAGCTTATGCAGTTAAAGTATCCCAAGAAACTGGTGCAAGTCCAGTCGCAAGCACGTTACCCTAATTTGTTTTAAGACTCTGTTCTTTACTCATAATCTTCCCCATACGTCACCAACATCCCTGGTGGCGTTTTATTATGTTTGAAAGGTGGTGGCGAGATGGCTAGAGAGAGAAGTCCAAATAGAGATAAAGCTTTTGAGTTATATAAAGAATCCAACGGAAAGATACAGAATAGAGAGATTGCTAATATTCTTGGTATATCTGAAAAGACTGTATCCGGTTGGAAAGTGAAGGATAAATGGAACTCTAAATTAAATGGAGTACTCCAAAAAGTTGAACGGAGTACTCCGAAAGAAAAGAAACGCAGTAATAAGAAAAAAGAGCCGATTGCAAAAGAAGTTGAAGAGGTCATCGAGAATGATGATTTGACCGAGAAGCAAAGGCTTTTTTGTTTGTATTATATCAAGACGTATAACGCTACTCGCTCCTATCAAAAGGCATATAATTGCAGCTATGAGGTGGCAAACGTTGAAGGGTTCAAGAACCTAGTAAAACCTAGTATAAGAGAAGAAATTCTTCAATTGAAAAAAATACGTATGCACACTGATTTTATGGATGCTGGTGATGTCGTTCGAAAATATCAAGAGATTGCTTTTGCAGATGAAGAAATTCTAGATGGAACAGAAGTAAGAACAACTGATAAGCTAAAGGCATTGGATTTTTTAACTAAATACTATAAGCTGCTTGAGAGTGAAAGTGAGACGAAAGAAGATAAACTGGATCAATATTTAGAACAGCTACAAGGAGTGCTTAAAGATGATTAGTAATCTTTATCATTCAAAGCAACAAGAGGTATTGAAGTTCGCGCTAAATAACGATTATTTCATGTTAATTAATCATGGAGCTAAGCGTACAGGTAAAACGATTCTTAATAATGATTTATTCTTATTTGAATTGAAGCGAGTGAGAAAAATAGCAAATCGTTTAAATATCAAAAAACCTCAATATATTTTGGCGGGTGCTGATCTAGGAGCTTTGCAACGTAATGTTTTGAATGAGCTAACAAATAAGTATGACATCGAATTTAATTTTGATAAGCATAATCGTTTCATGCTATTTGGTGTTCAAGTGTGCTGCTTTGGTCATAGTAAGATTAATGATTTAGGTCGTATTCGTGGTATGACGGCTTTTGGAGCGTATATCAATGAGGGAACTATCGCAAATCGAGAAGTTTTTAACGAAATTAAGTCTCGTTGTTCTGGTGAAGGTGCAAGGCTATTAATAGATACTAACCCTGATAATCCAGAACATTGGCTAAAAGTTGATTTCATCGATAAGGCAGATGGGAGAACTGTCCAAGAGTATCGCTATGAGTTGGATGACAACACATTTTTAACGGAACGTTATCGTGAGAACATTAAGAACTCAACTCCAAGTGGAATGTTTTATGATAGAGACATCTTAGGTCTTTGGGTGACAGCAGAGGGTGCAGTCTATAAGGATTTTAATCGTGATGTGCATTATGTTAAGTCTATTGAGGGTGTTAACTTTGTTAAGTTTATCGGTGGCATGGACTGGGGTTATGAGCACTTTGGAGCGTTAGTGGTTATAGGGATTGATGATAAAGGTGATCACTATCTTGTCAAAGAAGTTTCAAGACAGCATGAAGAAATTGATTTTTGGATAAATGAAGCTAAAAGGGTAAAAGAAGAGTATGGAAATATTTCTTTTTACTGCGATACAGCGCGGCCAGAATACGTTAAGAAGTTTAAGAATAATAACTTAAACGCTAAAAATGCTGATAAGAGTGTGCTAAGTGGAATTGAATCAGTAGCAAGTCTATTTAAAACAAATAGGCTTTTTATTTTGGAATCAGCTGTTTCGAGGTTCAAACAAGAGATTTATATGTATGTTTGGAATGCTAAGACAGGCGAACCAATTAAGCTTTACGATGATGTTCTAGATGCCGTTAGGTATGCCATTTATTCAGAGGGTGTTAAATCAAAAGTTAAAGTTAAGAGTAAATCCAAAATTGGATTAAGGTAGGAGGTGAGATTATGGCGATTATTAAAGATCGTGACTTATTAAATGAAGATGGAAGTGTACCAGTTGAATTATTGGTCAAATGCTTGGAAAATCACTCAGCATTACAAAGGGATTATGAAAAGCTTCATGATTATTATGATGGGCAACATGAAATTTTAACTCGAACTTTATCTAGTGGGGCATTACCTAATAACCGATTAGTTTGCAACCATGCAGAATACATATCAGATATGGCTATTAGCTATGTATTTGGTTCGCCTATTAGTTACACAGGCGATGAAGCTACGGAGTTGAATGAAATATTTGTTGAAATCGATGAGGATTCTCATAATAACGAATTAGCTTTAGAATGTAGCATTTGTGGAGTGGGGTATGAATTACTATATATGAATGATGAAGATGTTCCTACGCCGGAATTAGCGGTTTTAAGTCCACTAAACGCCTTTTTAGTAGTTGATGATACAGTTAAGCATAAACCAATGTTTGCAGTCAGTTATTCACCTAAATATGATATTCATGACACATTAAAGGGCTACGATGTATGCGTCTATACAGAGATGAAAGTTATTCGATACTTTTTTACAACGCTACAGGATAAATCGCCAAAACTGATTGATGAGGAAGAGCATTATTTTGGTGCTGTACCAGTTATTGAATATCAGAATAATAAGAAGCTAAAGGGTGACTTCGAAGGTGTTATTTCATTAATTGACGCTTATAATATACTTCAATCTGATCGTGTTAACGATAAAGAGCAAATGGTCGATGCCTTACTTGCTATAGTTGGTGCTTCATTAGGTGATGATCAAGATGATAAGGTAGAAACTGCGCGTTTGCTAAAGGAAATGAAAATCATCGAGTTAGATGAAGGTGGAGATGCTAAATGGCTTGTGAAAGGATTGAATGAACAACAAACTGAAATCCTTAAAAAGTCATTAAAAGATGATATTCATGAATTTAGTAAAGTTCCTTGCTTAACTGATGAGAACTTTGTTGGGAATGCCTCAGGAGTTGCTATGAAGTATAAGCTTTTAGGCTTTGAACAATTGGGAAAAACGAAAGAACGCTACTTTAAAAAGGGATTGCGCCAACGTTTGAAGCTGATGGCTAACATTGAAAACATTAGAGCAAAAAATATCGATGTTAAAACGATTGATATTACGATGAAACGTTCGTTACCAGTTGATGATGAACTGTTAGCTCGTATCGCTCAAGAAACAGATGGATTCATCTCTTGGGAAACAAGGGTGCAACGATTTGATTCTGAGATTGATATTGAAGAAGAACGTAAACGACTTGAGGAAGAACGTCAGAAATCTATTGAAGAAACTCAAAAGGCTTTTGGATCTTATGACTTTAAGGAGGAAAATGAAGATGATAGTGATGGCTTGGATCATGTTAATAATTAATTTTTTCTTATCTTTTAGTGGTGTATTTGCAACTATCGCAGGAAACGATGTCTCATCTAGGTTAAGTGGTTTGCTACTGTTGGTGGTGAGTTTACTAAATAGCTTTTTTGTGCATCAGTACATTTATGGCTAAGTCAGATACATACTGGACTAATCGCTCGAATAAACGCATGGAAACCTATCATAAAGATAGCAATCAAGTGATTTTAAAAGTATCCAAGGCTTATGAAGAAGCTATTAAAGAAATTAACAGAGATATCGAACGTATGTTAGGTAATTTTATGAAGGGAAATGACCTAACTAAATCAGAAGCTAAAAAGTTACTGAATCAGAAAATTAAGAATGAGCTTATAGAGCAATATAAAAAAATCCTCCCCACTATTGAAGATGAGGAGATTAAACAAAAGATTATTGCTCATATTGAATCACAGGCTTATAGTGCTCGAATCACTCGACTAGAAGCATTAAAAGAAAGTATCTATCTTAATCTAGCTACTGTGGCTGATGTGGAGCTTAAAGAGTGTGAAAAGCTTTATACGAATACGATTAACAAAGCATATTATCTCAATTGCTTTGACATTCAGAAAGGCATTGGGATTGGCTTTAATATAGCTGCTATGCCTACAGAGGTTATTGAGGAGATTCTTAAAACGAATTGGAGTGGGATGCACTATTCAGACCGAGTTTGGCGTAATTCTCAAGTCATGACAAAGAAGTTAGAGCAAGTGTTGCTTAAAGGAGTGATGACGGGTAAAAGCTATCGTAAATTAGCTATAGAGTTAGAAGAAATGAGTGAAGATGGTGTTTTTGCTGCTGAACGATTAATTAGAACAGAAATGACCTATATTAGCAATCAAGCCGAGTTACAAGCTTATAAAGAGTGCGACATTGAAGAATATATCTTTGTTGCTACGTTAGATAGTAGAACATCTAAACCTTGTCGGAAAATGGATAGGAAGCGAGTGAAAATTAGTGAAGCTGTTGTTGGTGAGAACTTGCCTCCGCTTCATCCCTGGTGTCGGAGTACAACTAGAATAGGAATTGATGATGAAGTGCTTGCTACCATGCAACGTAGAGCAAGAGATCCGCAATCAGGGAAGACTTATTTAATCCCGGCGAACATGAGTTATTATGAATGGGAAGCTCAGTTCATGAATGAATCTAATTAAGGTTATTAGCTATTTGCTGATAGCTTTTTATTTTGCCCTAAGCATGGCACTAAAAGGCTTGAGAATAACAATTTGAACATCATGGGGCAATAGCAATGTGGTGGGCAAGGAGGAATTTAAATGTCAGAAGTGATTAATGATAATGTTCAAACAGGGGCAAATGAACCTGGACAAGAACAGCAACCTAAAACGTTTGATGAGTTGTTAAAAGATAAAACATATCAATCAGAATTCGATAAGCGAGTGGCCAAAGCTTTAGAAACTGCTAAAGGTAAGTGGGAATCAGATCATCAAGCAAAACTTGAAGAAGCGAAAACGGAAGCTGAAAAAATGGCGGCCATGAATGAGAAGCAGAAAGCTGATTATGAGCGAGACAAACAACTCAAAGCTTTAGAGCAACGAGAAAGAGATATTACGACTCGTGAACTGAAAGCAACTGCTTATGAGACATTAGCTGAAAAAGGATTACCTAAAGAGTTAGCCGAGATTTTGAATTATACAGATGCAGATCAATGTAAAGCTTCTATTGATGCAGTGGAGAAAGCTTTTCAATCATCAGTTGAAAAAGCAGTTAACGAAAAGTTAAGAGGTAATAATCAACCGCCTAAAAGTGGTGGAAAAGGCGGAGATAATACTGTGTTTGGATTTGGATTCACAGGTGTCCGACCTAAAAATTAATAAAGAAAGTAGGAGTTATAAATGGCAGCATTAAATTATGCACAACAATATGCAAAAGAATTAGCGCAAGCATATCCTTATGTTTTATATTCGGGAGCTTTATGGAATACGGAAAATTCAACAAAATATAAAGTTATTGATGCTAAAACTATTCAAATCCCAGTGATTTCGGTAGGTGGGCGTACAAATGGTGATCGTGATACTATCGGAGGATTTACTCGAAATTTTGATAATGCATGGGAAACTAAAACGCTAAAAAATCATCGCACATGGCAAACATTAGTACATCCAAAAGATGTTGATGAAACTAATCAAGTTGTATCTATTGCAAATATTACGAAAGTCATGAATGAAGAAGAGAAATTCCCAGAAATGGATGCTTATATGTTCTCTAATATCTACAAATTGCGTAATGAACAAAAAGAAATCACTCCGTTAGACGATGAGTTGACAGTATCAAACATTTTAGACAAGTTTGACGAAATGATGGATGCAATGGATGAAGCTCGTGTGCCGCATTCGGGGCGTATTTTATACTGTGATACATTTACAAAAACTTTAATCACAAAAGCGATTGCTATCGTTCGTTCTAACGCTCAGAAAACGATTGTGCGTGACGTTGAACGATTAGAAGGAGTTACGATTACTTCTGTTCCGACAGATTTATTAAAGACAGCCTATACGTTCACTAATGGATTTAAAGCTGATGGTGGAGCGAAAGATATTAAGATGTTATTGGTGCACCCTTCATCTATTTTACCGATCGTCTCTTATTCATTTGCTCAATTAGAATCCCCAAGTGCTATGTCACAAGGTAAATATGTTTATTTTGAAGAATCTTTTGAGGATGTATTCACCTTAAACAAACGAGTTGATGCTATTCAAATTATTGTAAAAGATCCGTCGTAACGAGGTGATTAAGTGACCGACAAATTAGAATTGTTAAAAAGTAAATTAGAGATTTCGGATTATTCAAAGGACTTTGTTCTAGAGCAATATCTAGATGATGCAGAGTCCTTTTTATTATCTGAAACTAATCGAACTCAATTAAATGATGCCCTAAATCGCATTGTTGTCGATGTTGCTTATCACGATTACAACGTAGATAAACAGTTTAGTGAAACTTCAAGAAGTGAGGGTGGAGTTAGTGTCTCGTATGATAAAAACTATCCCCCTCGTGTCTTGAGGGTTATTAATAGCAATCGACAATTAAAGGCGGTGAAAATAGCTAATGAGAATCGTCAGAAAAAAGGCGTATTATTTAAAGCGCAAATGCCTTATCGAAGATAACGAGGGCGGTAAATACCCTGGATACGAAGATCAAGCGACCTTAATTCAAGCCAATATCTATCCGGCCACCGGAAAGCTACAGGCTGAACTCTATGGGGAGAAATTAAACTACATGATGAATATGCTTTATGACGGTCCTGTTCCGATTAAAGAGGGTGATGGCGTTTGTGTAGAAGTTAAAGCCACAGAGCCGCCAGATTATCGTGTCGTGTCCATTAAACGATACTCACATTCAGTTATTGAGTTGATGAAGATATGAGTGTTCAAAATGTTGATAAGTTGCTAAGAAAACTCAAACGAATGGATATGGATGTGAATGATACTCTTGCTCCAATTATGGCAAAACAGGCTGAATTTATCCAAGGTGCAGCTAAAGACTTATGTCCAGCTGATAAAGGTCAACTACAAAATAGCATCAGAACTACAACGAGGAAGTCTAAATATAAAGTGACTGCATCAGTTCATACGAATACTGAATATGCTGCTTATGTTGAGTTTGGAACTGGAAAAGTAGGAGAAACAACACCGGTTGCTAATAAATATCCAGGTCCTTTATCGTATAGGCAAACGAAATGGTTAGGTAAGATTCCTGATGTTGGGTGGAGATATATTGCTGGACAACCAGCAAAACCTTATTTATATCCAGCATTAAAGAATAATGAGGAAAAAGTCAGAGATAACATAGCGAATGAGTTAAAAAAAGTGATTGAGGAGGCAGGAAGATGATTAACGTCAAAGATCAAGTGTATGGAGCGTTGAAAGATATTTGTAAGAATGTAAGTGATGGCTTTCCTTCTGATTGGGAGACCTTTCCGGCTATTGCTTATGTTGAGGAAGAAAATTCAGTTTATGAATGGACGGATGGAAAAGAAGATAAATCTAAACTACGCTATAAGATTGACATCTTTAATACAGCGAGCACTTCAACGTTAGCAATTGAGGTGGATAAGCGAATGTCTAAGCTAGGTTTAAGGCGTACAGCTTGTCAAGACGTAACAGATTTATCCGAGTTGAAACATAAGGTGATGCGTTATGAAGGTATTATCGATAACGAAACTGAATTAGTTTATCAAAATTATTATCAATAAGGAGTGGTTTTAAATGTTAGCTAATGGAATTACTTTAAGTTATAAAGATGGAGGTCCTAGCTATACAAAATTAGCTGGATTAAAAGAAGTGCCAGAAATCGGAGATGAACCTGAAAAAGTAGAAAATACGTGCTTAGACGATACTGTTAAGCAGTATGAATATGGAATTGGTGATCCAGGAGATTTAGATTTTAAATTTAAATATGATAATTCAAGTGCTACAGCATCTTATCGTGTGTTACGTAAGGCGCAAGAGGCGGGGAAAACACTTGATTTTCAAATGGCCTTTCCAGATGGAACAACATTTACTTGGCGAGCTCAAGTTAGTGTGAAAATTGGTAGTGGTGCGGTCAACGGTGCCATGGAATTTACGTTAAAAATGGCGCTGCAAAGCGAGATTGCAGTTGCTGATCCATCAGAAGATTAAAAATATAGGAGGAATAATTCATGAAAAAACCTTTTGCAATTTGGGAAGTAAATGGAATTGAGTATAAATTAAAGTTAAAAACAGCCACAGTATCTCAGCTAGAAGAAAAACTAGGACGAAGCTTAGTTGCTGTATTTGGCACAGATGGAATGCCACCATTAAGCATTATGTTAACGATTCTTCATGGCGCAATGAAAGATTGGAACTCAAATATTAAACGTTCTGATGTTGACGACTTGTTTGACCAGTATTTAGATGAAGGTGGTTCGCAGTTAGAGTTTTTTGCTACGACTTTCATGGATATTTATAAAGTGTCGGGTTTTTTCACGGCGAAACAGATCCAAGAGATGGAGATCAACATGGAGAAAGTTCAAGAGGCGCTGTAACAACTTATTCAGAATTAATCGAGGGATTATATCCTTTGTTTTTAGATATGGGATATGAGCCCTTTTTGTTTTGGGAATTAAGCCTTGCTGAAGTTTATGATCTAATAGAGAGTTATCGTCGTAAACAAGAGCAAGAAACAGAAAAAATTAAGCAACAACTTAAAGTTGATGCTGTGTTCAACGCTACATTGGCACGACAAATCGGAGAGTATGTTGCTTTATTATTTAGTAAAGAGGCTCAACTTACGCCGCTAGAGCAGTTATATCCTAATCTTTTTGTAGAGGAACAGAAAGAGAATGAAGGCTCTAAAGTAGTTGAACGAGAGCTTGATTATTACAAAGCTAAGATGGATGATTTTGCTTTTTGGCACAACGCTAGATTGAAGAAGAAAGGAGGGGGTTCGAATGAGTAACGCAATGACATTAGAGCGATTGCAAGTTGTCATGGAGGCTAATACAAAAAAATTTAATGAAGAAATAAAAAAGGTTCAAGATCAAGTGAAGACCATGACAGACTCAGTCAATAAAAACGTCAATAAAGTCAAGAGTGCAATTAGTTCGATAACAAAATCTGTTGTGGGATTATTCGCTTTATCCAAAGTTGGTAAGTATATTCAGAATAGTGTGCAATCAGCTATGGAAGTCGAAGCTTCATTACAGCAAGTTGCACGTACTATGGGAGAGAGTACTCAATCATTCTTGAAGTGGGCCGAAACAAGTGCATTATCTTTTAATATGGCCCAAAGCGATGCCCTCAAGTTTGGTGCAACGTATTCTAACTTAGTTAGTTCGTTTCTAAGTGATACTAATCAGATTACTGGAGCTACAACGGAATTATTAAAAGCATCATCTATTATTGCCTCAGGAACCGGTCGTACGATGGAAGATGTGATGGAACGTATCAGATCAGGTCTTTTAGGGAATACCGAGGCCATTGAGGATTTAGGTGTAAACGTAAATGTTGCATTACTTGAAACAACAGAAGCCTTTAAACGATTAGCTAACGGTAAGTCATGGAATCAGTTAAGTTTCCAAACTCAACAACAAATCCGACTGATGGCTATCCTAGAACAAACGTCATCTAAATTTGGTAATGAAGTCTTTCAAAATACAAACTCAAGTTTGCAACAATTAGTCGCTATCTTGAAAGATGTTGCCTTAAATTTAGGGAATGCCTTTTTACCAATTGCAAATGTAGTCATTCCATTATTATCTAAGATGGCGATGTGGCTCCGCACAGTAACTTCTTATTTTGCAACTTTCATGCAGACGTTATTTGGCTACTCGCCCAAAACGAATGCAGGTATTACGGGGACAGCGACTTCTTCTACATCAGCTGTTAATAGCTTGGGAGATTCGTTAGATTCTGCTGGGACATCGGCAGATAAGACAAAAAAGAAACTTCAAAATCTATTAGGTGGTTTCGATGAAATTAACACCTTGAGCCTTGATGATGGTTCTTCATCGACAGGTGGAAGTAGTGGGGCCGGAGGAATAGGTGGATCCGGTGGCGGGAATGGCCTTGATTTTGGTAATATCGGATCATTTGATTTTGAAGAGCCTGATACAAGTAAAGTGGAGGCGTGGGTAGCTAAATTTAAGGATTTATTTAAACCTCTTACTGAATCCTGGGGAAATGTGAAAATAGCACTACAACCAATTATCGAAACAGTGGGAAGTGCTTTGAGGTGGCTCTATGACAATGTGTTGTTACCCTTAGGGACATGGACGATATCAAGTTTAATTCCAGCATTTTTTGATTTGTTAGCTGGAGTTTTGACTGTCTTAGATCCAATCCTTAAATCATTTCAGCCGAGCTTTCAGTGGTTATGGGATAATGCTTTACAGCCAATAGCAACTTGGACCGGTGGTATTATCGTATCTGTATTAGAGAATTTAGCCGCAGTGTTAACAACGATAGGCGATTGGATGTCATCTCGTCAAAGTGTTATCGATGGGATAACGACATCTATACTTTTATTCTTTGCAGCGTGGAAGGTGACTGAATTATTAGCCTTTATTCAAACGAGTGGAGGAATAATTGGAGCTTTATCAGCGATTAAAAACGCCATCTTCGGCTGTACTGTTGCCAAACTAACAGATAAAGCTGAAACTATCGCGTTAACTGTTATATATGCTAAAGATTTTGTAGTAAGCCTTGCAAGTGGAACGGCTGCATTGGTGAAGCAAGCAGCGCAATGGACAGTTAATACAGCTTTAAAGATAGCTGACACTGTTGCTCAAGTTGCTATGACAGCAGCTACTGTTACTTGGAATTCTGTTTGTGGTTTGGCAACAGTTGCAACAACTGCATTTGGAGCAGCAGTTGCATTTCTAACGTCTCCAATAGGGTTAGCGATTGTCGCAATAACTGCAATCATTGCTACAGGTGTCTTATTGTATAAAAATTGGGATACCATTAAGGTTAAGGCGTATGAAGTTTGGTCGGCAATTCAAGATAAATTCAACCAATTTAAAACATGGTTAGGTAATGTTTTTGCGACAGATTGGTCTAAACGGTTTGGAGCCTTCGGGGATATTCTTAACGGGTTTCTCAAAAACGTGAAAAATATCTTCGATTCCGTTAAGAGGGTATTTAGCGGAATTATTGATTTTGTTGCTGGGGTTTTTACTGGTGATTGGAAACGTGCGTGGCAAGGGCTAGTTGATATATTTGGCGGTATTATGAATGGCTTAGGGGCAGTTATTAAAGCTCCATTAAATGCGGTTATTAGCTTAATCAATGGTGCGATAACTGGTCTTAACAAAATCAGTGTTGATATTCCAGATTGGATTCCAGGAGTCGGAGGGCAGAAGTTTGGTGTCAATATTCCTAAAATTCCAATGTTAGCACGTGGTGGTATCGTAGATGCAGCTACTATATTCATGGCGGGTGAGGCAGGTAAAGAGGTAGTTATGCCTTTAGAAAACAACACAGGATGGATGACAGAGGTTGCGAATAGAATTGCTTCGCAATTACCGCAGCAATCATCCTCTAACAGCGATCAGCCATTTAATGTTATTTTACAATTTGGAAGTACAACGATTGGTAAGATAGCTATCGAAGGTATTAATAAAGTCCAACGTCAGGCGGGAACAACGTTGATTAAGAAGTTTTAGGAGGTGGAGATATGTTAAGAATTAATGGAGTGACTATTTCCACTCCTAGTGTGTTTGAAGTTCAGATAAGCGATTTAGATGGCGAATCAAATCGTAATGCAAATGGTTATCTCATTCGTGACCGTATTGCAGTGAAGCGTAAATTAGTTTGCGAATGGCCTCCATTAAGTCAAAGCGAATGTTCTAAGTTATTGAAATCGGTTAAAGATGTATTTTTTGATGTAACTTATCCTGATCCGGAGCTCGGTATGGTGACTAAGACGATGTACGTAGGGGATAGAACCACACCAGCTTATCAATACAAAGATAGCGAAGTAAAATGGAGCGGTGTTAAATTTAATTTAGTTGAGAGGTGATTTAAGTGTTAGGTGTATCTAATTCATATAGGTTAGCAATAAAAAGACCTTCTCGTACATTTAAATCAAACATCATCATAAATGGCAATGTCTATTCTGATTCAGAAATCATCAATTTTAGCTACGAAGAACATTTATATCAGCAAGATACTTTTACAATTGGAACAGCGATTATGGGTTCTGTTGAGGTTGAGTTGTTATATAGTCAAAAAGTTGTCGATGATTTTAAAGAGGGAGAAGAGTTTCGCATTGAAATCGGACTTGAAACAAACACCAATATATTTGAGTTTATTCCGTTAGGTGTTTTTACAGTCGAGGATATCGAGAGAAATAATCTAACATTTAAAGTTGTAGCTTATGACCGAATGTGTAGAGCAGAACAAGATTACTACACGTCTTTGGAATATCCGGCAACATTATCGGAGGTAGCACTGGAGATAGCAGACCATTTGAACTTAAACATAGCAACAAAAGAATTCATCAATCATGATTTTATTGTAAGTGTTAGGCCTGATTTCACAGATTTAACCTTTCGAGAGGTATTAAGATACATTGGTGAGCTAACAGGCGGTTATTCTCGTATTAACCGTAACGGTGAGCTAGAGTTCTTTAATATTGATGTTGATTCGGGGAATGGATACAATTTCACGAGTAATGATACGTATTCAACTGACATCATATACGATGAATTAAGTTCAGATGATTCAAACTCAATTGCAACGTACACTATTAACTATACTGCATCTGATGAGTTATTTAGTGATGAGGTTATTTATAATGATGTCGCTATTATTACGCACGACAATTTTTCAACTGATTATCACTCTATAACCGCAGATAACTACATCTCGCTCACCAGCAAGATGTTTTTTATTTCTAAGATCGATAAACTTGTAATAGAAGATGAAAACAATAACGCTAGTATTGGGAATGGGAATAATGCATATTACATAACCGACAACATCTTTTGCGCCGATAATAGAGCTAATGTTCTACAGGGGGTTTATAACGTGTTGAATCAGATAAGTTTTATCCCGTATGAATTGAAGACTCAAGGTGATCCTGCGCTTCAAGCAGGTGATAAAGTCACCATCAGAGGAAAAGGCTCGATTATTAATACATTAGTGACTAGCAGAAAACTAACTTATTCAGGTGGTATCGTTGAGGAGTATCAGGCGATTGGGAAAAATGAGCAGAGTAAAGCGACGTACAATCACACAAAGAAAATGGCTAGATTATCTGTCGATGAAACTAAACGTTATTTGTTTACTGATGTTATTTGTAGTCGAGGTGAAACAATTATCGAACTTCCGAACGAACAGATTAATCAGCCATATGATGTGGTTGGTGTTGCAAAAAAAGAGTTCGGCGATTACAAAATTGAGTGTCGAGCTGATGCGTTAGTGGTGGCGACAGATTCGGATAATATTTTAAATATAGAGATAAAACTTAAGTGAGGTGGTTAAAATATGACTTACATAAAAACTGAGTGGATAGATAGGGTAGTTGAAAAACCTAATACATTCACAGTAGTTGAAAATTCAGATGGCACGATAACTTTGACTCCGGCTCCTGGACAGGTAATTGAAAGAGGAACTCCTATTAACGCAGAGAATCTAAATAAAATTGAAAATGCATTATTTGATATAGATGGACTACTTCCGAATCTTTGGGCAGATGAAGAGTGTACGGTCGTTGACGGAGCAGGAGGGACATCTTATCGATTTCCTAACGGATTGCAGATTAATATTATGCAAGTATGGGGAACATGGAATATCATAACAGCCTGGGGCGATGTTTGGTCAAGCCCACATATAACACCATCAAATTACACGCAATCCTTTTTAACTCCACCACGAGTTTCTGTTACTGCTCATGGAGCAGGAACAGCTGTGATGGTAGCTCAAGCAGGAGCGCCTACCACTACAATGCCTGGAACGTATTATTTATGGAAGCCTGTTCAACAAACTGGTGTTAAAGACTATATCGAAATCATATCAATAGGGAGATGGAAATAATGCTAATTAAATCTAGAATGACGAATTTCGGAATTGAAGCGAGCGTTTGGAAATTAGGGTATATCAGTCTAGATCGTGTTGCTAAATATGGTTCAGTAACAATGAACTTATATTTAACAGAAGAAGCTCCTCAATATATCGAATCAATTGTTGAGCCGATTCGAGAAGATTTATTCGACATTTATTTTGAGTCGGGAAAAGATATTTATCAAGCTTGTGAGCAGTATATGCTAGATCATAATGACTTCTTTAAAGAAGGAGCTATCCAAAAAGAGGTGATTTAAGATGAATGTATTTAATGCAACATTAGATACACGAAGTCAAAATGGTGTAATTGGTACGATTACTCGATTTGATAATGCAGTATTAGAACTGCAAATCGTCACCGATGGACAAGTTGGTGATGCCTGGGAATCACCACAATTTGAGCTTATTGCTATGAAGCGTGATGCAAATGAAGTTCGCGAGGTGGACCAGGATAGATTTACGATTTTAAGCAAAGAAGAACACAAGGTACAGATTGAATTAAAAGAACAATTCTTGACGTGTCGTGGAAGTGTTAAGATGCAGTTAGTCATCAAAGATGGGAGTCGATTGAGTACGACTCTCTTTTATTTAGTCATTAATCAAAGTTTAGATCACGATATTGTGAAATCTTTTTGTGATGTCAAGGTTCTTGAGGATTTAGATAAAATTATAGAAGATTTGACAGGACCTCAAGGGCCACAAGGTGAGCCGGGACCGCAGGGGCCACCAGGACCTAAAGGGCAAGATGGAACGATGGTTTTTGAGGATTTGACTGATGAACAAAGAGAATCTTTAAGAGGTCCTCAAGGAATTCAAGGACCCAAAGGGGAACAAGGTGCAGTAGGGCCGATGGGACCGGTTGGTCCTCAAGGAATTCAAGGGGAGATTGGTCCGCAAGGAGAAAAAGGAGAGAAGGGAGATCCTGGTGAAGTGGGTCCAAAAGGAGAGCCGGGGATTCAAGGACCTAAAGGGGAACAAGGTGTAATCGGATTACAAGGACCTAAGGGAGAGAAGGGAGATAAAGGTGATGTAGGTGAGCCAGGTCCACCGGGACCTAAAGGCGACCCTGGAGAACAAGGCCCTGTTGGTCCAAAAGGTGAAAAAGGCGATAGCGGTGGTGTCATGCCATCAGACATGGTGGACTACATGGGTGAGCAACACGATACATTAAAAGAAGCTAATGACTCTAATGTTGAATACCTTCTGCGAGAGATTAATACAGCGCATTATGAAGGTTCAAATATTACTGCTACCGACACTTATCAAAAACAAGTTAAGAGTGCAATTTTAAAGGGGAAAACTGGTTATCGCGACAAGGATACAGGTGAGATTTTAGAAGCCTTTGAAGGGGGTAGAAATCTTGAATTGGTATCGGTTACAATGCCTGTTTTAACGGCCACGGGAAAAAATTTAATAGGACAGTATGAAAAGATAGTTTACCGAAGTGGAAGAGCGCAGGACGGTGCGGCATTAGACAATGATGGAAATTTTACTTATGTAGGAGATGCTGGAAATAGACCGTGCTTAATCTATAAAATTAATCCTAATACCGATATCACAATTAGCTCAAACGTTTCTTTGCATGGTTTGGATATTTATGAATATTCAGATGTTCCTAATTTCACCAGAGAAGATGAGCCAAGCATGATAAATACGTATAATTACATAGGAACTCAAAATTCAATTACACGAACAACGAGTAAAGAGGCTAAATATATAGGTATTTCATTTTACAATGATTCTAACCGCACAGGATATACTAATTTACAATTAGAATACGGGTTACAAACAACAACACACGAACCTTTTAAATCAAACATTTTATCAACACCGTCTGATTTAGTGTTGAGAAAGATAGATGATATAACTGTTGACGAATTGGATTTAATTAGCGGTAACCATACTCAGAAAGTAGGAGAATTTAAGCCAACTAAAACAATGCTAACATTACATGGAACTACCGAAACTTGTCATCGAATCAGATTAAATTGGAGTCATTTACCAAATATTAAGATTAATTGGAATAGCACTAAAAAACTATGCAATCTATTGAATAATACAGGAAGTGAAGTAAATATAGGAATATTTTCTCATGGTTTGAGTCAGTTGTTCTTATTAAATGTTGATATTAACATAGCACCTACATATGATGACGCTATTCAATGGCTGCTTGATAACGATGTAACTATTCTTTACGAATTAGAAACTCCTGTCGTTAAAACAGTTGATCTTAACGGTCAGAAAGTTTACTCGTATGATGGCACAACACACTACAGTTGTTCAGCTGCAGAAGGTTCGTTAATCCCAACGTTAGCGATTGATGTGCCAACAAATCTTCCAGCGTTAGTAAGTCGACAACGTACAACAATTGAGAGTCAAAAAGAGCAGATCATAACGCTTGAAGAAGAAAATGAGCAATTAATTGCACAAAATGAGGTGCAAGATATTGATATCTCATTAAATCAAGATGCAATTAACTTTATGTTATTTGCACCAGCTACAATGTCATTAAATGATGAATCTAGAAATAATGAAGGAGTGAATGCAATGGCAGCCTATTTAGCGAATCAAATTTTAAAAGGTCGATTAGATTACACCTTAGTCGTTAGTCGATATGGGGAATTTAAAGAGGATATCGACACGATTTTGATTTCAGAAGGTAAACAAGATTTAATTAAATAAAAAAGAGGTCGCTAGAAATAGCGGCCTTTAATCATAAGGAGATGAAAAAATGAATTTAGAATTATCAAACTATGTCGTCTTAACAGGGGTCCTAATCGTTGTCGGTTTATTTTTAAGAAATTGGCAACCACCGATGAAAAAACAGTATATCGCATTAATTTTATTACCACTTGGAGCCATCTTAGGGCATTTCAAAGTAGATAATCCGTATTACGGATTTTTAATCGCAGGACTCGTGTTTTATCAAGATGAATTAGTGAACGAGATCAAGCGAGTCAAACAAAGTTTTAATGACGTGAAATCAGAAAAAAATAACGAATAGGAGAGGAAATAACATGGCACAAAGATTAATCTTACCTATCAATCAAGCAAGAATCACAGCAGGATACAAAAATGCAAACTATCGTAAAGAGTTCGGATATACACATTATGGAGTGGATATGACGGATAAAGCGCGTAAAGATAAGCGTGTATGGGGAAGCGGTAACGGAGAAGTGACTCACGCAGGTTGGCATCCATCAGGTGGTAATGTGGTGGTTATTGTCTATAAAGAATGTGAAGCTAAAAATGGTAAATGGTATGATATTGCGATGCGCTACTATCATTTAGAAAGTATTAGTGTAAAAGTTGGCCAAAAAGTAACGAAAGATACAGTGATTGGTTACTACGGAAATACAGGATCATCAAGCGGAGCTCATTTACATATCGAAGTAGATTATGATATTAAGTATCCAAACTACACGCCTCAGACATCACGATCAAACGAGGTGTTAAAGAGTGGCGTGGATTCAACGTTAAACCCAGTTGATATCTTATGGTGTAAAACATCAGCACCCGATAATCAATCAGTACATAATGCAGGGTATAATACAGTAACGGCAACAGATTTGAGCTATAAAGAGACTGAGTAATATGCTATAATATCTATATAAGCGAAAGCTTAAATCTAAAATATAACGCATAAAAATCTCCAATGAGGGTTTATTTCAAAAGGGCAGTGAGTAACATTTTATTATTCGCTGTCTTTTTGTTTTGGAATGTTTCAGAAAAATGTTATAATACAGAAGTGCGTTTTTTACATAACATATACGTAACAACATTATAAAATGCAGATTGAGTAAAAAAAGATAACAGACCTAAGGCAGAGGCTTGTTATCTTTTTTTTATTTTTGATATTGAATGTGTGTAGGTCAAGTGGATATAATAGATTCATAGGCAAAAGCCTAAATTTAAAATAAAAATAAAATGTCAAGGTTTCATTGCGAAAGAGGTAGATTCGGTCCATTCCGTTTCTACCTCTTTTTTTTA
>JAUMTV010000275.1 GCA_030531025.1 Turicibacter sp. | reverse complement strand
AACTGAGATTCAAGAAACCAGATATTCATCAGGGCAATATAAATGCCCTTTTTGTCATGACGACCATATCGTAAAGAATGGTAAAGCAAAAGGAAATCAACGGTATCTTTGTCGTAACTGCGGAAAATCATTTAGCCAACAAACTCAAACGCCAACTGCTTATTCAAAGAAAGAAACAAAAGTATGGATTGACTATATTGAATGTATGATTAAAGGATATAGCTTACGCCGTTGTGCATGGGAATGTAATATCAATCTCGCCACAGCCTTTTTTTGGCGACATAAAATTTTAGATGCTCTGAGTTCATTCATGGGAACAGGAGAAGTTGATGGATTAGTGGAAGCGGACGAATGTTACCTTCGTTATAGCTATAAAGGAAACCACTCTAAAAGCAAAAGATTTACAATGCCACGTCCAGCTCGTAAACGAGGTGGAGAATCTGTTGGAAAACGTGGATTATCAAGTGAACAAGTCTGTATTGGAACGGCATTAGATAGAACAGGCAATATTTTAATTGGTATGATAGGAACGGGACGAGCGAAATATGATAACCTAAAACGTTTCTTTGAGGGCCATATCGTGCCCCATTCTATTCTGTGTACGGATAGTGCTCATGGATATGGGAAATTAGCTAAGCAACTGGACTTAGAGCATAAAGCCATTCCATCTGGAAAACACATGAAAGGTATTTATCATATCCAGCACATTAATGCATTTCACAGTAATTTTAAAACTTTCTTACAAAAATTTAGAGGGGTATCGACTAAGCATCTAAATAGTTATTTAAAATGGTTCAAGTGGAGTGAGCTTTTTAAAGATGAAAAAGAACTTTTGAAAATTCAGAAAGCTTATGTGCAATCACAGGCAAGCTATTCTGTAATATCTAATGATTCAATACGATTAAGAACTCCTGCATTTATTTAATCAAGAAAACAAATTATCTATAAAAAATACATTTTTTGGTATATAATTAAAGTATCTATTATTTACAGGAGGGGTTTATTTGAAAAAAATTATGGTATATTGTTTATCATTAACTGTAGTATTAGGTCTGGTATGGGGAATGAAATTCACGTCTGAAAAACAAAGTAGAGTTCAGATTTTAAAGGATTTCTATACAACACTAACTTATTCGAGCTTAGAAATTAACGAAAATCCAGTACAAATTGTTTATGAACAATTAAAACCTTTGTTGACAGAAGACAGCAGTATTAATCTGGATAAATTATCTCTTGTTTTAGAGTATGATGGGGAAGATTTGACTAACTACTTAGCATTAAATAATGCAAAGATTAGTTATGAATTAGGAAAAGAGTCTCGATATGTGTCTGATGGCCGAAGTGGTTTTTTTATTCCAGTAACAATAATTGTTGAGGGGGAATTAACAGATTTGGCTGAGCAAAGAGAAAAAACAATTACCACTTCACTTTTATTCTCAAAAATAAATAATGAGTGGAAAGTTTCAGATTTTCATTATCTTGATGACAAAGCTCTCTTAGCTTTTTAAACATAAAAAATGTTCCTTAAAATAGGAACATTTTTTTATAGCATTATCAACATTTTCTTAAAACAGAGCCTTTCTTTTTATATATTTTAGATACAGCTTTTCGCTTATTTACTTCTGCCATTACGAATGACATTCACATCACATTTAGCATGTTTCACAATATCAAGAGA
>JAUMTV010000274.1 GCA_030531025.1 Turicibacter sp. | reverse complement strand
TGCAATGTCATTTAGTTAAGTGTCATTGGGATTTTCAAAGGCATCGTGAAATCAATTTTAATTTCACAATGCCTTTTTTTCTATCTGTTAAGCACTAAAAACTCATCTTTAAGGCATGCCAAAAAAGCAGATAGCCTCAATCTGCTTTTTTGACACCTTTAAATTGGATTAAGCTACTCGATACATAAAACTCACACTCGGTTTAACTTTGGTTCTCCGTTCACTACGTCGGCCTTTTCGAACCGGTAGTATGTTTCTCTGAATAAGTTCTTCTACAGGAATCTTCGACGATCTAAAAAATTGACAACAGACATGAATCGCAACAGTGAAATTCACTTGATAGTCATATTTTCGCTCTTTCTTAGTCAAGACAACATTTAAGGTAATCATCTCACAAAAATTATACATGGTTAGTTTAGCGAATATTTCTTGTTCAATAAATGAGCGTTTCTTCGCATGGAGATTAATTAAACCAATCGCATATTTTAGTTCTCTAAATGCTGTTTCAATTCCCCATCTCATTTCATATAATTCCTTTAAGGCTTCTTTTGAAAACTCCTCTTGATTTAAATTGGTGATCAGCGTTTCGTAGGTATCTTCTGTTAGTTTGAATCGTACCACACGAAATGAAAGTTCATAATAGTCAGTCTGCTTTAATTTAAAATAATCAAAGCGGACATTTTTAGGTAAGAATTTATACCGATGAGAATTAGCTTTAACTTCATTTGTTTGCTTTGGAGTTAATATTAAATGGATGGTTTCATCAAATTCATCTGTATTAGGTAAACTAAGTGATGAGATCATACTTTTACTTTTGATATCTTTAACGCGAATCACGTATTTCCAACCTTTTTCTTGAATATGAGCGAAGGTATTGTAACTTTCATAACCCCGATCCGCAACAAGAATCACAGGATCTTTAAGTGGAGAGTTGCCGACCATTTCAATCAGTCCTTGTCGTTCATTTAATTCACGAATCGGTTGAATTTGTGCATCGATGTATAATCGATTAGTTAAATCATAAAGTGCATTCAGATGAAGGGAGTTATAGCCCTTTTTAGCCGTTGAAGATTTAATGTACGTTTTTTCATCAGCAGGATTATGTGCAATATTAAACGTTGAGCCATCAATAGCGAGAAGTCGATATCCTCGAAAGTATTTATACTGATCGTATGAGGCGGTAAACTGTTGAAATAAATGTTTAAATGCATCCGGTCGTATTTTACTACGTTGTTGGATAAAAGCAGAGGTAGATGCAGTTGTAACATCATAATTGAAATAGGTCATTAACTCTGTATAAAGGCTATTGCCATTCATCGCGAGAATAAAACTCACCATACTTTCAAATGAGAGTTTACGATTTCGAGTAAAATCTTTCTCAGGATTTTGGACAAAGTCCTTTGGGTTACCACTCATTTTCTTAATAATATGAATGAGTTTTCGCTTGATCTTAGTTGAATACTTAGCCATGTGATAGCCTCCTTAAATAGGTATATTTAAGGGGCTACGCCACAGATTTTCGCTTCTATGTCAAGTGTTTTTTACAAGAAAAAAGGGAGGCGTACAAAAATGTACACCTCCCTTTTGGAGATTTTGATCATTAATTTATTAACTTAATGACATTGCGTTGACTTGTATCCTTTTTTTATTAGTTTATATAACTGATTTTAATGATTAGAA
>JAUMTV010000273.1 GCA_030531025.1 Turicibacter sp. | reverse complement strand
TTTGCTACTAACTCTTTCATACGATTTGAAGCAATTAGCTCTGAAGGATTCGGTGGAATTGGCCCACATGGAATAACGGTTAAGTCCGATCCAACATAGCTTCTTACCTCTTCTAAGCTCGCCTGACCTGCTAATAAATTTGTTAATCCTCTAGTCCCTGAAATTTTAAATACTTTGTGTACTCGTGGTTTACGTAAATCTCCATCAATTAATAACACGCGTTTTCCTGATTGTGCAAAAGTTTCTGCTAAATTACAACTTGTCGTTGTCTTTCCTTCCGAAGGCCCTGAACTTGTCACACAAATTACTTTCAAATCCTCATCTACATTAGAAAATTGAATATTTGTTCTTAATGTACGATAAGCTTCAGCAATTGGTGACTTTGGATTCGTAATCGTAATTAATTCTGAACTCATGTCTCTCTCTCCCTATTTCCCTTGTTCTAACATCATATCCGGAATCGCTCCGATCAGTGGTAATCCTAAATGACGTTCAACATCTGTCGGTGTTTTATATGTACGATCTAAGAATTCCAATACAAAGACTAATCCCACACTAAGCATTAAGCCTAATACACCGGCAATCGCGATATTCATCATCTTATTTGGCGATGTTGGATTCTCAGGAACTTTAGCAATATCAATAGTTGATACATTCTCTACTTCCATCATCTCATTAATTTCTTGTTGAAATACTTGTGAGATAGTATTTGCCATTAATGCTGCTAACTGCGGGTCTTCATCCTTGACTGTTATTTTTAAAATTTCTGTTGTTCCTACTTGAGAAACAGAAATCTGCTTATTTAATTGATTTGCGGTCATCTCTAAATCAAGTTGATCAATCACAATATCAGCGATACGTTCACTTTTAACAATTTCACTATAAGTAGCAACTAACTTTTGACTCATTTGTAAATCAGTATAGTTCATTAAACTACTATCTGTCGTTTTATAGTTAACCATCAAAGTAGTTCCAGTTTCATATTGCGGTGTTAAAACAAAAAAGCTTACGATTGCTGAAATAATTAAAGCAGATACTGTTATACCTGTAATAAGCACCCATCTTTTTTGTAACATGTGAAAAATCTCTCTTAAATCAATTTCATACTCTGTATTCTCCATTGTCAGCTCCCTTTCCATCTGCATTATCCATTTAACCCCTATAAATGAATATTTTCTCCTGTCTCTTTATCATCATTACTATTCTAACATACTTTTTTCAACATTTTAATCTTTTTTTTTCAACTTTTATTGTCATTAAAATAACATTTATAGTAACTAAACAAAATTAAATCGTAAGCGGGTAATAATAACACGGATAGAAAAAAGGAGACCTCACCTGTATACTGGAATTACAGATGAGGTCTCTTTTCTTTTAGATTCCTTTACAATGTTCTTGAACCTTTTTTGCCCATGGTAAAAAGTCCTCCAAGAGCTTTGGCTTCATTAAAAACTCAACATTTGGTAGGTGTTCAAATAAATAAGTTAACTACTTATAAACATTTAAGCCATTCCCTAGCAATTGAGGATTGTTTCGTAAACGAAACTACTAGGGAACCCGTGTTCTTTCGCTGTTTCGATGGGTCACCTGGCGATTATCGAAGATAATCTAATCCTCCACTGCTAGGGAATGACACTATAGATGATCGCATTGGCTTCGGCTCCTGCTAGGCTTGTTGAAAATAAGT
>JAUMTV010000272.1:924-1688 GCA_030531025.1 Turicibacter sp. | reverse complement strand
TTCATGCGAAAGCTTATTTCTTTGAATATGAAGATGGAGCCGAAATGTATATTGGGTCATCTAACTTATCAAAATCAGCGTTCACAAATGGAGTCGAATGGAATTTTAGATTTGATAAACTGACACATGAAGTAGAATATAATCATTATTATTCTGTTTTTGAGGATTTATTTTGTAACCATTCCATTCAAATTACGGATGTGGAATTAGATTTTTATTCGAAGAACTGGAAGAAAAATAAGATGTATCAAACCGTTTCATTTCCACAAGTCGTTGATTCTTTAGTAACGGAGGAAGAACAAGAAACCTATGTTACCCAGATGTATACCCCAAGAGGGGCCCAGATTGAAGCTTTATACCATTTAAAGAAAACAAGAGAAGAAGGTTTTGATAAAGGCTTAGTGCTAGCGGCGACGGGTGCTATGTACTGAAAACGGAAAAATGATACTCAAAAAATAAGTTATTTATCCTACATAAGAGAATTTAGAGTAATCAAAAACATTTCCCCTACAATGTTTAATTTGATCTTATTCCCTAAAGTAAATAGATATAGATAGGCTAATCATGTTCACACATCATTAGCCTTTTTTAATGATCGTTTATCTAAAATAGGAAGTTGTTAAATGTTTAATGTCTTTTTTATTATAGAAATCCTTATTTAAATGAAACATCAGAAATAACAATGGAATGTGTTATAAAATTAACAGCTAATATCGGATAGTTTTATAGTTTAATTCATAAATATTTAGATGAATTATCACCAG
>JAUMTV010000272.1:0-914 GCA_030531025.1 Turicibacter sp. | reverse complement strand
ATTTAGATGCAATGTATAACTACTTAGAAGCAATTCATTTAGGGGATTTTAAGTTACATTTAGTGATTTATTAATTTGTTAAAGAATAAAATGATAAAGAAGTTTATGTTTAATTATGGGTTTAAAAGGGATGTGTGTATAATGAAGTTGGAAAAAGAAATGAATAAAAGATTTCAACGTTATTTTAAAATAGCGAAACAAGGAGATGTGAAAGCTCAATTTAAAGTTGGTTTATGTTATGAAAATGGTTGGGGAGTGGTTGAAGATCAAACAAAAGCGTTTGAGTGGTATCTCAAAGCAGCGGAACAAGGAGATGTGGAAGCCCAATATAACGTAGGAGTATGTTATGACAATGGAGTGGGAGTAGCTGAAGATAAAACTAAGGCATTTGAATGGTTTTATAAAGCAGCGGAACAAGGGAATGTACCAGCCCAATGTGACGTAGGAGTGTGTTATAAAAATGGCTGGGGAGTACTTGAAGATCAAGCTAAAGCGTTTGAGTGGTTTCATAAAGCAGCGGAACAAGGGAATGTACCAGCCCAATGTAACGTAGGATTGTGTTATGAAAATGGCTGGGGAGTAACTAGAGATCAAACTAAGGCATTTGAATGGTTTTATAAAGCAGCGGAACAAGGGAATGTACCAGCACAAGGTATCGTAGGAGAGTATTATGGAAATGGTTGGGGAGTAACTAAAGATAAAACTAAGGCATTTGAATGTTTTTATAAAGCAGCGAAACAAGGGGATATGGAAGCCCAATATAACATTGGAGTGTGTTATGCCAAGGGAGAGGGAGTAGCTGAAGATCAAACTAAAGCGTTTGAATGGTTTTATAAAGCAGCGGAACAAGGGGATGAAAAAGCCCAATATAACATTGGAGTGTGTTATGCCAAGGGAGAGGGAGTAGCTGAAGA
>JAUMTV010000271.1 GCA_030531025.1 Turicibacter sp. | reverse complement strand
ATTTTTTTGTTGCTTAACTTATTACAAAAGTAACATATTGAAAACAACAATTAGTTAATAAATATTAACAAACACAAAAAAACCACCCGTAGGTGGCTTTATCAAAATTTTGACTTTTAGATATCTTCTATTACTTTTTGATTGACCTGAACTTCCAATTCAATCACACACAACTTACCCGTTTCTTTTTTGCCTTTTTGCAGAAGTCTTGCCCTGAACTTTTCAATCTCTTCTTTTGCCCGTTTTGGACTCTTGAAAAACTGAATAGTGTCATAATTATCGCACCGACTTTCATACACAATATCAGAAAGTTTGACTTCTTTAAGCAGCCCCTCTTGATTAAAAGGCTCCATTTTCAAACCAATCCAGCCAATGTGAGTGAAAATCTCGTTACGATTTTCGTTCATCACTACATAAAGTTTCTTGCTATACATGATTTATATTCCTGTTTAGGTATGACGTATAATATCTCACCTTACGAAATTATTCAACCTATTTATATACGAAATCTTCGAAAAATAATTGAAGATTTTTGTTGACGCCAACCTCTGACTTCCTTATAATAACCCCATCAAGACGAGAAACACTCAAACCAAACTTAGAAGGACACGACATAATGAACGCACAAGCCACTAAACAAGCCCCTGCCGTTTCTTACACTCGCGTAGTTTCGGCAATGAAGAAAAGCCAGATGGATACTCAACAATCTTTCTTCGCGGCCTTGACCGTTGAAACTGTTGGTGAGAACCAAATCACCATCAAAAACAACCACACTGGCGCAGAAAACACCGCTTTGGTAGTCGGTTCCAAACTGGTCATTATGACCCACGACACCATCAAGAAAAGCGGTCTGGCCCTGAAACTGAACCACAGCATCCCAATGGACAACTTCGCCAAGTCCGAAAACGCTTATGTTCTCGACCTCGAAGCGAACACCGTCAAAGGCGCTAAAATCGCTTCTGGCTGGATTCCTGCTGATGGCCTTGAAGATACCATCACACTGTCTGCACTGCTGGCGCTGAGCAACATCACCATCGTTTCGACCAAACCAGTAGACGGCGCAATCGAACACTTTGTAATCGGCCAAGGCAAAAACGTATCGACTGATAGCATTGCCGAAGTCCGCGCCACCTTGACCAGCATCATTACCGAAAATGGCGGGTTTGTAGCGAAAGAACCAGCACCAAAGGTTTCCAAGAAACTCAGCGGCGCGGAAAAAGAAACATCGACACGCACCAGCGGCAAAGCAATGAAAGTACACGCGGCCATCCTTGAAGAAAATCGTAAAGCGCAAAAAAAGGCCGGTAAAGACGCAGAACTGGCACAGGAAATCCTGACCCGCCGCAACGCCGAAGCACTGCAATACGCATAACGCAAACAACTTGAAAAGCCGGGGAAACCCGGCTTTTTTGCATTCAGATTTTATCAAAATGATTGCCATAAAAAGCAAACACTGTTATAATAAATCATATTCAAAAATACAGAGATTAAAGAAAATGACCATTCAACAATCGCCAGTAGTAATTCTTTCGACTTCTGGATACGAGCCGAGAAAGGCACTGTTTGTAAATGGTCTTTTTATATGTGGTGATGACTTCGGTTATGATGATAAAGCCGAAGTTATCACTCTACGCGCTCGCGTAATTGCCGAGGCAATTGGTTGTGAAGTTGTCGAAATAGATACCCATCACGACATTAAAGAAGAATGTCTAAGCGAAACT
>JAUMTV010000270.1 GCA_030531025.1 Turicibacter sp. | reverse complement strand
AATCCTTTATTACAGCAAACTGATCTATCAAACAAAAAAAGAAAGAAATTAGCTCAATGTCATTTAGATAAGGAAATTCTTAGTTTTAAAAAGCCATTTTTGAATCATTACAGATTCGAAAATGGCTTTTTTTCTATCTATTTATCAAGAAGTTATTCATTTAGGCATGACGAAAAAGCAGATCCGATCATCTGCTTTAAAAAAGCTAGTTCTCATTCTTTCAACTAAGCCACTCGATACATAAATCCAACAAGCGATTTTGTTCGAATTCTTCGTTCATAATGCCGTCCTTCTCTAATCGGTAAAATATGTTTCTTGATGAGTTCCTCAATTAGCATGACCCTGCCTCTAAAGAATTCTTTACATAGATGAATCGCAACGGTAAAGTTAGCTTGATACTCATGCTTCCTATCTTTCTTTTCGAGCGCCACATTTAAGGTAATCATCTCACAAAAGTTATACATGATGAGCTTCGCTAAGACCTCTTGAACAATAAAATCCATTTTCTTCGAATGTAGATGCGCTAACCCAATCGTATACTTTAACTCTCGAAAGGAGGTCTCAACTCCCCATCTCAGGTGATAAAGTTCTTTGATGATTTCGGGTGAAAACTCTTCTGTATCAAGGTTAGTGATTATGGTTTCATAACTTGTTTCTGAAATTTTAAACCTCAGTACACGGAAATTGAGTGGATAAAAAAGAGTGTTATTTAGCTCAAAGTAATCAAATCGAGAATTGTTAGGTAAAAACTTATATGTTTGTGGATTCGCTTTAATTTCTTTCGTTTGTTTTCGTGTGAGTGTCAACTTGAAGCACTCATCAAACGTTTCTGTTTCCGGTATGGGGAGGGTTGAAACAATGCTACTACTACTTTTATCCTTGACGCGTATCATATATTTCCAACCTTTTTCTTCAAGATGCGCAAAGACATTGTAGCTTTCGTATCCACGGTCAGCGATGATGAGTGTGGGTTCTGCAAGTGTGGATCGATTCACCATATCTACCAGTGCTCCCGTTTCATTTTTTTCTTTTTGAACCTGAAGACAAGATTCCACATAAAGTTTACTTTTCAAATCATAAAGGGCATTTAAATGGAGTAAATGATAGCCTCTTGCCTGTTCTGATGATCGCACATAAGTTTTTGAATCATTGGGGTTGTGCGGGATATTCAGCTTTGTTCCATCAACGGCGAGGCAACGATACCCCATAAAGAGCTTTTGTTTATCATACGTTCCATTAAACGCTTTAAATAAATACTCTAAAGCAGAAGGTAAAATTTTAGCACGCTGTTGAACAAAAGCAGAAACTGTTGGAACTTCAATATCATAGTTAAAATACTCTAAAAGTTCTGTTGATAGTGTATTTCCATTCATGGATAATAAGAATCGAATCATACACTCAAATGTTAATTTACGATGTCTTGAAAAATCCTTCCCTGGATTCTTAACAAATGCTTCAGGTGATTTTTCCATTTCTTTAATGATAGAAATTAAATTATTTTTTACCATGGTTGAATAATTAGTCATTAGATAACCTCCTTAAATACATCTCTGTTAAGGGGCTACGCCACATTTTCCGACTAATTTGTCAAGTGTTTTTCATAAAAAAAGAGAGGTGTACTTTTTGTACAGCTCTCTTTTGAGCAACTCCCAAGGACATTTTATTAACTTAATGACATTGGAAATTAGCTTCGCTTTTTCTACACCGTTTCACGGGCATTTATTAGTTGAAAAT
>JAUMTV010000016.1:20012-34292 GCA_030531025.1 Turicibacter sp. | reverse complement strand
CAACAAAGTTAAAAATTAAATTTCAATTCTGTTAACTTTTCACTTGCAATATACACCTGTTTTGAACATTCGAGAAATTAACGAGCATGTTTAGACATCTCCGCTAATACAGCGTGTAGAACATATTTCTCAACACCACTATAGAACGTCACTTCGGCATCCTGAATTCTTAACTGACAAGCGACTCTTTCGGAAGTAGCTAATTGATGATCTGAAGATTCATTCAATTTAATTGGAACAATCATTGGATTTTCCTTGATCATAAAAATGACCTCCTTTTCTTTGATAACTCAAGTTTAGCTCAAAGTTGGAGGTCATACTAGACATGTTTATATTACTCGCTTACGTCATAATAGACATGTTGTAAGCACGGAATAATAACACGGGTACAAAAATAGCTACCAATTCTGTAAACTATAAATACAGTATTGGTAGCTATTATTTTATATTGTTACTGTCAAATCTCTTGAATGTTTTTTGCCCATGGCAAAAAGTCCACCAATACGCCTGGATTTCGTACGAAGTCCGTATTAGGTAGTTTTTCAAAAAGATAATTCAAATATTTAGACGGATTTAGACTGTTTGCTTTGGCTGTCTCAATGATCGTGTATGCCATCGCATTAGCAGTAGCTCCCTTCATACTGGTTGAAAAGAGGTAGTTTTTACGACCAATCGCGATGGGGCGAATCGCTTGTTCAGCTAGATTATTCGAGGCTTCAAGATTTCCGTCTTCTAAAAAACGTAAAAGTTCTCTCTTCTGATTTAAGGCATACGTAACGGCTGTTTGAAGTTTCCCTTTCATCACATAGAAGGATTCGAGCCATTCGAAAAATTCTTCGATGACTGGTTTGATAATCAGCTGGCGCTGTTTTTGACGTTCCACAGGAGATAAATCTTTAACGGTCTTTTCAAAACTAAAGATTTGATCGCAGTAGTTCACTGCTTTTTTCGCTTGACCATTAGTTCCTGGTATCTCGAAAAACTTTCTTCTGACATGGGCCCAACACCCAACTAATGAAACGTTCAGGATATTTTTATATCCCGAATAACCATCACAGTGAAGATGGCCTTTAAACCTTTCTAAGATGGTGGTTGCCACCGCACGTTCACGTGTTAAGTCAGCGTGGTAATAAGTAATGGGATGTTCGGTATTTTTTATGGTCCGAAATAACCAAAATCTTGCCTGAGAAGTGGCTGGTTTTCCATCCGCTCGATTTAAAATTTGATACGGTGTTTCATCCGCATGTAAGATTTGATTTAGCACCAACTCTTTTCTAAGTAAATCATAAATTGGGCGTAACCAATCGTGACTAGCGATAATAATCCAATTAGAGAGGGTTTTATCACTCACACTCAATCCATAGCGTGCCCATTCTGATACCTGGCGATTGTCGAATACAATCTAATCCTCCACTGCTAGGGAATGAAAAACTTCAGCTAAAACACTGGCTCCGGCAAAGCTTCTTTGAATCGGAGCTTTTGGTGTTTCGGCACAACGAATCGGTTTAGCTTCAATGGATTCGTCATGACAATCACAAGCATAAGTATAAGCAATGTAACGCTTTTTATATAATCGGGCTGGAACGAAACAGACTTCGTCACGAATGATCCTTTTCCCCATTTGTTTCATTTCATTTCCACAATTCATACATCGGCAGTCTTCCCCATGTAATTGGCAATGAACTTCCTCAATGGGTAAGTCCTTGATTAATTCTGCTTTTCTTCCTTTTTGTTTTTTACGTCGATACGTGATTTCTTCGACGGTTTGGTCTTCAGTTGTCTCTGTCTCTTCAAAAAATCATGTGGATCAAATAATGAAATTTGGCCTTCGGCTACTTTAGTCTTTTCACTCGAAGATCCAAATAGCTTTTTATTTAGATACTGAATTTGTTCAGTTAATTGGCGAACTTGTTCTAGAAGTGCCTTATTTTGTTCCATTAAGTGTTGTTCAAGTTCTGTCATCCAAGTCGCCTACTTTCAAAATATCTATGTATTAACCCTAGTATACCTAATCTCACAACAGATGAAAATAGAAATAAGGGATTTTGTCGAAAATCCCTTATTTCTATTAATATAGGTCACCAGTTTTAGCTGGTTTGATGGCTTTAGGTTGTTGAATAGAGAGACCTTCTAATAACCAGCGTAATTCCTGGGACGTTAATTTCTTAACCTCATCTTGATCTTTTGGCCATTGTAGATTACCGTTCTCAATTCGTTTATAAAATAACATAAATCCGTCACGATCCCAGTATAAAGCTTTGTAGCGATCTTTTTTTCTTCCACAAAACAAGAAGATGGCATCGTGAAATAAGTCTAGATTATATTTATCTGAAACTAAATTCGCTAAGCCATCAATTCCACAACGCATATCGGTGTGACCGCAAACAATGAAGATGTTTTGAACTTCTGTAAAATTAACGAGCATACTTTGACATCTCCGCTAAAACGGCATGTAAGATATGTTTATCAACGCCATTGTAAAACAGCACTTCAGCATCTTTAATTTTAAACTGACAAGTAGGTATATCCTTATTAGTCGCAGATCCTGAGTGAGACTTTAAATTAGAGTCACTCAATGCAACTGGAATTATCATAGGCTTTTCTTTCATAGAAAATTGACCTCCTTTTCTTTGATAGCTACAGTATAGCCAAAGTTGGAGGTCAAAATAGACACGTTTATATTACGTGCTTACGACATGTTTATATTACGTGCTTACAATCACCCTATTATCATGAAAAAAACTTGTAGAATAAACACTTTTAATTAAAGTATTTCTCTACAAGTTTTATAGTACCAAAGTTCCTAAAAAAATTGACCTCCTAATCTTTGTTAACTTAAGTATCTCTAAAAGATGGTGGTCAAATAAATAAATTTATATTACTTTCTAAGAAAACAGTATTTTTTGGTTTTAATTATTTATTCATTTTTTGTTTTTCAACTGCCCATGCACTTGCAATCATATCTTTAACTTCTGGATGTTTTGGCTTCCATCCTAAGATTTCTTGTGCTTTTTTACTTGAAGCAATTAGCTTCGCTGGATCTCCTGCACGACGTGGTGAAATCACAGCTGGAATTGGATGATTTGTTACTTCACGTGCTGCTTCAATCATTTCAAGAACACTGAATCCTTCTCCATTTCCTAAGTTACAAATGGTACTATCTCCACCATTTACCAAATATTGCATCGCTAGAATATGAGCTTCTGCTAAATCACAAACGTGAATGTAATCACGAATACATGTTCCATCTGCTGTATCATAATCATTTCCGAAAACATTAATTGCTTCGCGACGACCTGAGGCAACTTGTAAAATAATTGGAATTAGGTGAGTTTCTGGATCATGTTTCTCACCAATTAATCCTGATGGATGAGCTCCCGCTACATTAAAATAACGTAATGATACATAGTTTTTTGAGTGAGCTTTATGATACCAATTAATCATACGCTCCATCGCTAACTTAGTTTCTCCATAAACATTCGTTGGATTCGTTGGGTCTGTTTCTAAAATTGGGATATTTTGTGCTTCTCCATAAGTAGCCGCTGTCGATGAGAAAACAATGTTATTCACACCACAATCAACCATGGCTTTTAATAAAACATTCGTTCCACTCATATTATTATCATAATATTTATAAGGATTTGTCATACTTTCACCAACTAATGAATACGCCGCAAAATGAATAACTCCATCTACCTTTTCTTTACGTAACACTTCTGTCATAAAACGATAATCTGCAATACTTCCATGATAGAAAGTCGCCTCTTTATGAACATCTTGACGATGTCCTGTCACTAAATTATCAACAACAACAACTTCATGTCCTTGTTCAATCAACGCATACACCGCATGAGATCCAATATACCCTGCTCCACCTGTTACTAAAACTTTCATTTTTTTCTCCTTATACTCTTATAATTAATTGATAACCATATGCTTCCTTAAACCCTTAGATAACTTTTAACAAATATCAGAAATAATTGATAAATTAATTATCTACTTCTAAACTTCTCTTCTAATATTAAATATAATCGAACATTAGCATTAATTAATATAGCTCTTATCTTTGATCCAATCTCAGATGAATATCTTAAAATAAACTTTTTGTATTCTTGACTTATATCATACATTTTATATTTATAAATTTGTTCAATAGACAAAGCAGCTAAGTAATTTAAGTATAATTTTCTAATTTGTTTATTTTGAATTAAATCTAGTTGTGGTGCCAACTCTTTACATGTTTGTAAAACATCATAACCCATCTTAATATTTAATTTCGAATTAACAATTGATCCCACACGTTGTCGATAAAAATAAAATACTTTATGATAAATTGCAACTTGATTTGCTTTTGTTAAAACACGTGGCGTAAACTGTTCATCCTCATGATAAATTCCCTTTTTAAACATCAACATATTCTCTACTAATAGATTGCGTTTATACAGATATAACCATACAGGAGCGAAAGTTTCCTTGTGTTTCAACACCTCAAATAAGAACTCATCAGAGGTTAATACTTCTTTTGAATTAGATTGAATTTGATGATTCAATGGAAATTTATTCTCATCTGAAAAATACTTTAAAGCATTTCCATATACAACGTCACTTTGAGTCTTTTTTGCAAGATTATACATTTCTTCATAGGCATTAGGTAAGATGATATAATCATCACTATCGACAAATGCTATAAATTCTCCTTTAGCATTCTTTAATCCCGTATTACGTGCTGCTGATAATCCTCCATTTTCACGACGAATAATTCGTAATTTAGGCGATTTCAAATGTGAAATTCTCTTTATACTATCATCAGTTGCTCCATCATCTACAACTATAATCTCAAAATCATCTAATGTCTGTTTTAATAGAGATTGAATACACTCTTCAATATAATCTTGTACATTATATACTGGTACTATTATACTCAACTTCGTCATAACTCTTCCTCTTCTTTACTTATGATCAATTAACGCTGACTGAATTTGATTAATAATTTTATGTTTATCAAACAATTGAACACGCTCATCCCCTTCTACTTGAATTGGGGATTTTAAAATCGATTCAATTCCATTAGCTAAAGAATCAACATTATTAATTTCAACTAATTTACCATACACTCCATCAGCTAATATTTCACTTGCACCTGAACATCTAGTAGAGACAATTTGTTTATTTAATGTCAAAGCTTCAATTAGGACTGTTGGTAAGCCTTCGTAGCGAGAAGATAAAACAAAAACATCAGCCTCTTTTAAAACAGCATAAGGGTTGTTAACAAATCCCGGAAGATAAATTTTCCCTTGAAGTTCTTGTTCAATAATTAATCGCTCTAATTCTGAACGTTGCTCTCCCTCACCTAAAATAATAAGATTTAAGTCTTCATATCTAGTATATATACGTTTAAAAGATTTTACTAAAATATCAAAACCTTTTTGCTCAGTTAAGCGACCAATCGCCAAAATATTTATCCCTTTTGGTAAAACAAAATCACATGAATCTAGACTTTTTCGAATAATAACATCTAAATCAATAGGATTATAAATAGTTTTTATCCTTTCTTTAAGAAATGGAAACTCTTTTATAGCAATTTGTTCACACTCATTTGAAACACATAAAACTTGCTCAACACGTTTATAAACAAATTTTGATAAAATTTTATGAATTAAACCAAAACTATCTTCTATATTATTATGTAACCAAGCATAGCATGGTTTATTGGCACGACGACACGCTTCATATGTTAGATAAGTTACTCCTTTCTCTAGAAAAGCAACAACTAAATCTTGGTCCTCGATTTCTTTAGTTAATGAATGAATTCCAACTGTACCTCTTAATAAAAACTTTTTAAGCTTTCCAGCTCTCCCTACATTCTCTTTTTTAGGTGAACATGCATATTTAATAGGAATATCTTTATTTAAATCTTTTAAATAACTTCCTTGTTTTTCAAATAAAAACAATGTCGGTTGAATTTTTGACTGGTCAATATTATTTAATACATTGACTAGTATACGCTCTGCTCCACCACCTGATAGATTATTAATTACAAAGGTAATCTTTTTAGGTTTTCCCACTTTTCATTTTCCTCCCTATTATTTCCTCTTTTATGATGCTAACCTTCTCAGTTGCTTATGAATAACTAGGGCTAATGGATATGGTAAATAACAATACATACATAATCTTAATTTAATACTCATAGATGAATCCATTTTAAATTGCTGATAGTATCTATTTTTCACAATTTCCTTTAAGTTAAATTTTGAATAAAAAAACTGATGATATGGTTGCTGTACCGGCCCTAAGACAACTCGATACAAGAATAAATGTTTAAATTTTAAATAGTCAATTTCTTCTTTAAATAAAGACTCTAAATCATATCTCTTTAATATCTCTTTAATACCTTTAATAGAATCTTGAATCGTTAATACTCCATCATTAACCTTATGCGTTGCACTATCATTTCTCATTAGATAGTAATAACACGTTTTATTAACTTGCATTATTTGTTTACTTACACCGAATAATGCAATAGAGAATAATAAGTCTTCTCCCATTTTCACACTAGTTAAAAAAGAAATATTATTTTCTATAAGCAATTTACGTCTAATCATTTTATTACACACAGAAGGAGCATAATAATCAAGTAGTATACCTTTAATTGCTTCTAAATTATCTAGCATTCTATCTTTTTTATAAAACAAACATTCTTTTATCTTAGTTTCATTATAATACTCTGCATAATTGAACATTAAAACATCCAAATTATTTTTATAGCATAAATTGGATAAATAAGAAATTGTATCATCCGTAATCCAATCATCTGAATCGACAAATAAAAGGTAATCTCCAGTTGCATGTTTAATTCCAATATTTCTAGCGTTACTAACTCCTTGATTTGGAATATCAATTACTTTAAGATTAGCATATATTTTTGATAAACTCTTAAGTACCTGCAAAGTTTGATCCTTCGATCCATCATTAATGGCTACAATTTCATAATCTACATCTTTATTTTTTAATATAGATAAAATACATTTTTCAATATACTCCTCTACATTATAACAAGGAATAATGACACTTACATTCATATTTTTTTCTCCTGTACATTAATACATTTTGAATTAATAATAGGTAGTAAACAGACGATAAATGGAAAAATCGACAAATAAACTAATTCTGATGTTAAAGCAAAAACTAAAAATACAAAACATAAATATTCCTTATAATTACCTTTTGTTCTCATAACAGAGATAAAAATTAATGCAAATACTATTAATCCCAATATTCCTTGTTCAGACATTAATTGAAAAATAGTACTATGAGATTGAACATACCATCCTCCATTCATTTCATAAAAACTTCTAAACGATGTCAACCCATTTCCAATAAAAGGAGATTTTTCGAATAGTATTAACGCATTTTCCCACATGATATAACGATTATTCATACTTACTAAATCTGATTTTAGTTTAATAATATTTGATAATTTAATTAAAATATAAGGAGTGATATTAATCACAATAATAAATGAAATCGTATACAAATTAGCTAATTTAGGATATTTTTTATTTAATAGATTCCACAATAAAACAAAGACAATTCCTAACAAAACACCTAATGTAACAGTTCGTGAGGCTGATAATAAAAATCCTAATAATGAAGTTGATATAACTCCATATTTTAAAACATTATTTTTGATAAAATAAAGGGATGAAACCCCACTTATCACCATAAAAAATGAAGCATAATTAGGATCTTGTGCGTATCCAGCTAATCGCAACTCATATCCTAAAAAGTTATGATTTTCTGGTCCACTATATAATCCACTATAATCGCCTCCCATAATTTGTGTTAAATGGAATCCTTTCCAAACTAATAGCATACTAAGAAAAAGCACAAACTGAGCAATAACTATAGAAGTAATCACATTATTTAATCGTATCTTATCCTTAAATAATAACAGTACAAGAATAATAATTAAATTCATACCATTTAAAATAATACTACTCTTAAAATCTCCACTATTTAACGACAAATTATTTGCCGTCCACATAAGTGTAGAAATAAACATACTTGCATAAAATAAAGCTAACAATAAAGGTAACCAATTATTGTTTTTCAAATAATTTCTTGTATTATATTTCATGACATTCCATTGTCGTTCTTTAAATAATTGATATAATTTCTTATAATTTATCGTGATAAAATACCCAATTAAAATCATAGCAATCATTAACATAATATATCGTAAGTCAATTCCAAATGGAATCAATTCTCTATTAAACATTGTAAAAATAAATAGAAAAACAAAAATCTCTACGAATCTCGAAACAACTTTTTCACGCTGTATGATCATTCTCAATTTCTCCTAACATAATTCCTCAATATTTCTTACAGCACGTTCGAAGCTAAAAAATTCTGAACGTTCTATGACACGCTCTAGATAATGAGTATAAACGTCTTCTTTCATTAATTCAATCATTCCCTGTAGTAAAGCTTCTTCATTATTTTCAGTAACGATTCCATACTCATTGTGACTTCCTAATAATTCTGTCATACCTGAACAATTAACTGTTACAATTGGTTTCCCTAAAATTACTGCTTCACTCGCTACTGTACTAAAACCTTCCGCACGTGAAGAACAAACAAAAGCATCTGCTAATTTTAAATATTTATATGGATTTGCTCTAAATCCTAAAAGTTTAACACTTGATTGTAATTGATTTTTTTTAATATATTCCTCTAACATTGGTCTTTTATTACCTTCACCAATTATCCATAGTTCACAATTATATCCTAAATCAACTAATTGCTTATGAACTCTTAATAAACGATCAAATCCTTTTTGACTAATTAGACGTCCAATTGTACAAAATGTAAATTTATTTGTCTTAGCTAAATCTGATACTTCTTCTTGAGACTTTAATAAAATCTCCTCTTTATTTACAGCATTATACCTAACAATAACTTTATCACGATTTAATTTTAATTTTTCTAATACTGAATTTCTTACAACTTCTGACACACATACTATATTATCAAATTTATCATAACACTTGCGTTCATCCTCTAACGAAGTAAACACACCACTTGATTTAGGATGGTTAATTAAATCAACATGAATCCAACCAATTTTTTTTGAATCTTTGTTTGTCGAAGCACTAATAATTTTTGAACAGATTCCTTCTAAGAATGAAACTTCCACATCATACTTATCTCTAATAAATAACTTATAAAAAATTTTAGAAGGAATCAGCTTCCATATAAGTACATAAATTTTCGCTAATACCTTCAATTTTGAATCTGATTTACTTAATAAATTTCCTGGATTATTGTCATTTTGCATTCTTTTTTTCTTAAATGGGATTTTAACAAAAGATTTATACTCGATATTCGAGTCTAAATCTTTTCTAAAGATTCCCGTATCAATAACTGTCATAACTGTTACATTATATTTTTGTTTATCCATTCCATTAACTAAATTAACTAAAACTTTCTCAGCTCCACCGCCACCTAATGTATGAATTAAAAATAAAACTTTCTTCATAGATTTCTCCTCTTTGTTCCATCATATATTTATTTACATAAAAACAGAGTCCTCTATTCCCCACATCTTTTACAAATTAAGACATGTGTTTGAAAACTCTGCATTTTATTAACATAAAAATTTAAACCTTCATATCCAGATTTCGTCAAACATTATAGATATTATTTTATTCAATTAGTATGCACCTGTTCCTTTAATAACACTAACAACAGTGTATATAACCACTTTAAAATCTAAAGAAAAAGATCTTTTTTTTACATACTCAACATCCATTTGTACTCGTTCTTCATATGAGATATCACTGCGACCAAATGCTTGCCACATTCCAGTTAACCCTGGTGGTACTGAAAGTAAAAGTTCTTCATATCCAGCATATTTCTCTAGTTCTGCTGTTACAATGGGTCTAGGTCCTACAATACTCATTTCACCTTTTAATACATTTAACAATTGTGGTAATTCATCTAGACTAGTTTTTCTTAAAATCTTCCCTACTTTTGTAACGCGTGGATCATTTTTTAATTTAAAATTTTCTTGGTACTCTTTTTTCTGCTCCTCTGTAAATGAATCAATCATCTTATCTGCGTTTTGATACATTGATCTAAATTTATAAACAGGAATAAATGTTCCAGATTTCCCTAATCTCTGGTGTGCATAAAAAACTGGTCCTGTCGGATCTTCTAATTTAATCACTACTCCAATTAATAAAAAGATAGGAAATAATAATATAATTCCAAATAACGATCCCAAAATATCAATTACACGCTTCACTATTAAATACATACCTTCTCGCCACCGTAGCTTAACTAAAACTTCCTTTTTTACACTTTCCACCATATCACTCATTTCAAAAATATAAATAATCCATCAATATGCTTTCAGACCAACCATGTTACTCTAAATTAATTAAATCCATTCACATCACCATTCAGAATCAAATTCTTAGAAGAATAACCTATCCACCTTATTCTACATATTCCCATCAACTCGTTCATATTATAACACAAATATACATATATAGAAGAAGCTAATTTATAAAAAACATGTCATTGACTTCTAATGATATTCTTTTATGATGGTATTTTTAAACTCTTATAGACTATAGATTTAACAAATTCTCTATCATCTTTTTCTAAAATTAAGAAATAGTTAATTATTATCGAAATAATTGAAGTTATCGCTGAAACAACTATTAACATTATCCAATTATTTACACTAATCATATATCTAAAAGCTGTTGCAATCACAGTCACAATGACCACCGACATTGTACTTTTAAAAATTTGAGAATAAAAAATATTCCATTTAAATCCAACACACTTAGCTCCATAAATGGGGAGAAAAATTAGGGCACGAATAATACTAAAAATAGTACTAACGCCTGCAATTACAATTAACTTTAAAACTTCATCTTCAACAACTCCAAGTAAAATAAATACAATAGTTACTGAGAATATACTATTAATAAACATATAAATAGCTGGTATTTTTATTTTATTAGTAGCAGTAAATATATTCCACAAAGGTTCTAGAGGTAAAACAAATATATATTCTACACAGGCAACTAGCGATAAAATTTTTAATAATTCTGCATTTTCATTAGGTAACCATAATTGATAAAATTCTTTCCCATATACAATCAATATCGCCATAGGAATACATGAAATAACACCTAGTAATTTCATAGCAGTAAATAGATGTTTTTTTAAACCATCCATGTCTCCTTTCGCAAAGCTAGCAGTAATTTGGGGAGCAAATACATTAGCTAACATAGCAAATAACGATAAAATCATCGTAGGTAATGTCTTTGATATTGATAAAATTCCCATTTGTGTTGATCCTACAAAGAGATTTGTAATTAACAAATCAAGTCCTGTCGATAGAATTGAACTTAAACGATTAAAAACATTCCATAATCCTGATTGGATAATTTCTCTAATTGCTATAAAACTAAAATACTTTTTCTTCAAACTAATGTATGGAAGTAGTTTTTTTGTATAGTAAACATTAGATATAGTAACATATGCTGTTGCAGCCAGAGTTGCTACTCCTATATAAATAATTGATGGCCTTAAAAGCATAAACATTACAACTAAAATACCCGCTCGTAAAATATTAGACTCTATTCCCCTTAGAGAAGATAAATCTAATCGATTTGTTGAAAAAGTCGCTACTGAAAAAGATGTCCCAACTAATCCAACAATAAAATTTCCTATTAATAATGTAAATAACATCTTTACATCAGCCGCAATTTCTTGTGGAATATTTAAAAATAACTCTAGATTAAATATAAAGCCCCCTGAAAATAAAATAATGATTACTCCTAGTAAAATAGAAGCAATTAGTACAGAGTTAAAATATATATTTGCTTTTTTATAATCTTCTTCATGTATGCTAATAGTAATATACCTTCCTGACATTGAAGTCAGTGCTAATGTAACAATAGATATATAACTAATTATATTATTAGCTAACCCTACGAATCCATAAGCTGCTGTACCACCAACTGTATCTGTGATATATGGGGTTAATAGAAAGTTGATTCCTGTTGATACAATAAACGCAATCAAGCTAGCTATTAAATTAATAATCATTCTCTTATTCATCTCATAACCTCATCAATTTCATTTATTATTAATTTTATAAAAATTCTAAGTATAAAAACTACTATCTGTACTATGTTTAAAAAGCATTAACGTTCAAAAATTGATTCAATTTTTCTCATTGTTTGTTTTAATGTAAAATCAGCACTTCGTTGTTCAATCTTAACTTTATAATGATTAAACAATTCTTCATTAGTTAAGACCTTTTTTAAACCTTCATATAAAGAATTACTATCATTATCTGTAATTAATCCATACTCTGAATCACCCAATAATTCTTTCATTCCCGAACAATCAGTCGTTACAATAGGAATACCTAAGATTGTTGCCTCAGTAGCAACAGTACTAAAGCCTTCTGACCTTGAAGAACATACAAATAAATCTGCTTGCTTCATATAATTATAAGGATTTTTATGAAAGCCTAACAATGTAACAGTATCAGATAACGCATTGTTAGTCATATATTCTTCTAATTGCACTCGATCCTCACCTTCACCTAAAATATATAAATGATATTTTATTCCTTCTGATACTAACTGTTTATGGACCTCTAATAGACGATCATAACCTTTCTGTGCAGTTAATCTACCGACTGTAATAATATTAAAGACATCCTTTTCAAATAAAGTATCAGGCATTTCTAACGCAAGTTGTCTAATCTTAACTTCATTCACAGGATTATACATTGTGTAAACATTTTCTTCAATTTTTGTTAACTCTTTAAAAGCATCTGTTACATTATTAGATACACAATATATCTCTTCAAACTTTTTATAATTCTCAATCTGCTCTTCTAAGCTATTATAAAATCTTTTAGGCCAATTATTGGCTAATAAATCAATATGTACCCAAGCATATTTTTTCGATTTTAAATTAGTTGAAGCACCTAAAACTTTCGTCGCATGGCCCTCTAAAAATGCAATTTCAATCTCATATTCATCTCCAATATACTTATTATAAATGACCTTAGTTGGTACATACTTAAAGAATAATTCTCTAATCTTTTTATTTAATTTATTATAGATTTTATGACTTATATTTTTAGCGGGTTTTAAATCCTTAAAAATAGATTTATAACGTGCATATCTTTTTATATTTTCAACATGTACTCCTCCATCAAATGTCGTCATAACTGTCACATCATATTTAGTTTTATCTAGATTCTCTACTAAATCTATTAATACTTTCTCCGCTCCACCTCCTGGTAAACTATCAATTAAAAATAGTACTTTCTTCATTACTCAGCAATCACCTTTCTGTTAGAAGTCAAATTAATCTCTTTTTGTAAACTCCTATTTAATACATATGTATATAATCATACAACAATAACTACATTAATTCTACATTTAATTACGATTGTCTACTCATTATGATAATGGTCGCTTTTAGATTAATATTAGAATTTTTAATTTAGAAGTGAATATTTGAAATCCTTAAAATTATAAATATATCTTTGACTTTTCTAGTATTCCATCTAGATTTTTAATAGTCTATCTTCTTTTAAGTGTTATTAACATCTCCAAAATTTTTTAACAATATTTTTCGACATTTTTTATTGTGGTGTATCACTATCATTGGAGCTATTCCAGTTAACATTGTCCCTATCTCCGAATTTTTGAAGTAATTAATAGTCATACGATATAGGATAATATAGATTATTACATTTAATTTAAATTTACTAGTATATTCTTGTTTTTGCTTTTCACTCTATTTTTTTTCTGATATTAACCAATTTTAATCCCTTAAATAAACTCAATTTTAAAAAAACTAATTGTAAGATTTTTCGATCTCACAATTAGGTTATATATCATAAATAAGTTTCAATCTTTTCTATCAAGTGACTAAAAAATTATTATTTTTGAAGATGACCTTCTGGGCTAAAATAATATATAACTCCGTCTATTTTTTGTTTTCCCGTCATTCGATGACCTTCTGGACTAAAATAGTATTTAATACCATTAATAGTTTGCCAACCAGTCATTCGATGGCCTTCATTATTAAAATAATACCAAATTCCTTCTATACTTTGCCAACCCTTTAACATATGACCTTCGTAGTTAAAGTAATACCAAATTCCTTCTATGCTCTGCCAACCTTTTAACATATGACCTTCATTATTAAAATAATAAGTGATTCCATCAA
>JAUMTV010000016.1:0-19912 GCA_030531025.1 Turicibacter sp. | reverse complement strand
TAATTTGCCAACCTTTTTGCATTTGACCTTTCGAATTAAAGTAATACTGAACCCCCTCAACTTGTTGCCAGCCTTTCAACATATGGCCTTTTGAATTAAAGTAATACCAAATTCCTTCTATGCTCTGCCAATGTTTTAACATATGACCTTCACTATTAAAATAATAAGTGATTCCATCAATAATTTGCCAACCTTTTTGCATTTGACCTTTCGAATTAAAGTAATACTGAACCCCTTTAATTTGTTGCCAACCAGTTACCTTATTTCCATAGGCATCAAAGTAACTCCAATATCCATCTATTTCCACCCAACCATTTTTCACACCTGAAGCCTGATTAGGATTACGATAATTATGATGATTAATTACATTAATAACAGAATTAGTAATATATCCATTTGTGGTTTCCCAATCATAAGTTCCGTTAAATTTAGCAATACCATTTATGATAGGTGTATCTGTTTTTATTTGATAGTAATCATTAGACTGACCTAAAATAATAACTGGATAATTTCTCACTGTCAAATTACTATATTTATTTTTTGTTTGATATAAAACATTTGAGCTTGTAGAAGCTGAGAATCGAATATTAGCGACTGTACTATTCTGTTTAATCCCTATAGAATAATAATTATAATCTTTATTACCGTTAGATTTATCAAATCTATAATACCACCCTGCTATTTTCTCTCCCCAGAAAGGGTCTGAAGCATATTTAACATTCATCCCACTACCTTTATTTCCGATATGAGAACCAAAATATCGATAATCACTGATTGGATCTGTGTATCCCCATGACAGGTAACGGTCAGCATGATAATTAATTCCTGCTTCTACATTTGGGAAACTTGTTCCATTTCCATATGGATTATTATCTGTCGCATTCATTCCAAATAAATTATTTTTCTTAATACTTAAATTACTTTTTCCCCATCCACTCTCATGAATTCCCATAACATACTGTAGTACGCCGTTTATACCATACTTATCCTGAACATTATAAAAATAATTACCCGTACCTAAAAGTTTACTATTAGAACCGCCTACATTACTAACAGTATAATTTTCAATAATATCAGCACTATACATAGATTTAGATCTTACAGGTAAATACTGAAAATAATTAAAGAATGGATTAGATTTGTTTATTGCTCCACTACCATCAACTTGAATATCTTGCCATCTATTATAAAAATAAATTCCATCATAACTATAGTATTTAACATTTTGATTCATCCAAGACGGCGCTGGCCCTACAATAATACTTGAATAACTGTTAGCACTTCTTACATTATTAGTAAGATAATGAATTAACTCGCCTCCTTCATTTCTATAAAAAGAAGGTGATTGTACTGACCAACTACTTATTGCTTCAATACCTGTAGCACTATACTTATCCAATATATTATCCGCATACTTTAATTCACCAGATATAAATTCTTTCTCTTCCGCTGCCATTTTCAAGTCGTTATCTGGTATATAATAAGCTACTGTTTGAATTTCATAGGAAGTATATTTTCCATCACCATTCATATCTAATGAATAAAAATGAGATTTAGTTTTTGCAACTTTGCCTTCATAACCTGAAACATATACATAGTAATAGTCATTATCCTCGCCTAGATACAAGGCATCATCGACATAACAAGAATTTACATAAGTTGTATGCGATGAAACTCCATTGATTGGATATAAATCATGATTAGGTCTACATTGTAAATTTTGTAAAATAGCCGATGTCGTTGTCCCTTCAGCATATTGCTGTCCCTCAGGTACAACTTGCCAAAATTGTACTAGTCCACTTCCAGGGCTTCGTTTTTGAATTTCTATACTAGCCTCATTAATTAAAATTGCATCTTCTATCTTTTCACTCTCTAAGACTAATTCTTCATCCTCATCTGCTATAGATACATCAATGTTTTCTTCATTTTGTACCTCATTACCCTCATCATTAGCTTCACTAATTCCAGGAACATCATCTTTCTTATTTTCTGAGTCTACTATCGGCTCTTCAAAACTATTCGCTACACTCTCTTCTTCATTGTTGAAATCTAAGCTAACTTCTTCTTCATTTTTTAATATCTCATATTCACTATCAGATACATTTTCATTAATCTCATCGTAAAAATTTTCTGTACTACTTGAGATTTCATTAGCCGTAGCAATTATATAGTAAAAGTCACTAATATAGTTAAGTAACATGATGCTTACTAATAATTTGGGAATAAATTTAATTTTTTTTCTCTTCCAATACATGCTCTACCTCCTCCATAGCTTCTATTATAGAAAATTTTACTTTTTTTGTCATTAATATATAAATTAATATTCATTATTTTGTATATTAATTTATGAACTATATAGAATTGAACATTAATTATTAAGGTACTGATTAACATATGAAAAAAAAACTCATTATAATAATTAGATTATAATGAGTTTTTACAGAAAACTAATATAAATAATTTATTAACTTACTATTCATATCAATTACATTTTGGCTTGCTTCATAATCAATTTCTGAATATATATTTTTATGAAACTCTTCAACATTACTTAGTAATGTATTAGGGATAAAATAATAAATTCCATTAATCGTTTTTCCTACTCCACCATTACGTGTAGGCAACTGATACTGTTCCATCGAAGGAATACCTTTGGTAACAACTTTTGTAACTAAATCAATAATTTCACCTTTTGTTAGATTGGTCTTTACTGTTGATAATAAATCATTAGCTAATGTTAACATCTTAGGAAGTGAAATATTTTGAACCCCATTAAGTGCAACTTCCATTACTTCACGTTGACGTTGCATACGTTCAAAATCTCCATCACCAACATAGCGAATACGCATGTAAGCTACTGCCTGACGACCATTTAAATGTTGTAATCCACTAGATGATAAAGTGATAATTTTACTTCCATCCGGTGAATTATTATTTAAGTCATTGATATAATCATTCAAATAAACTAATTCATCAGAGCTTACATCAATTTCTACGCCGCCAATTGCATCTATAATTTTTTCAACTGCCCAAAAATCTACTGTTACATAATCTTCAATATCTAAGTCAAATGCACGGTTAATTGTTTGAATAGCCAGCTCTGGCCCTCCAAAGGCATACGCATGATTTAATTTATCAAAACCACGATCACCAATTTCAACATATGTATCACGTACCAATGATGTAACTGTCACATCATTATTTTTTTGATTATAGGACAAAACCATCATCACATCAGAGCGACATCCTTTATAATCAGCTGTACGACAATCTACACCAAATAAAGCAATGTTCTTAACATCTGTATTATTTTCTTTTAGGATCTCGTTTGTCATTAAATCAAAATCTTTATCAAACTCTTCATCACCTACTGTTACTTTATCTAAAATAAAGTTTACATAAATAGCTCCAGCAGCAACTGGTACAATAAGTAAAGCTAGAATAACAGCTAAAATAATCTTCCACTTTTTCATACCCTTGTCTCCTTTATATACATTTACTATCCATATTACACTATTTTCAATGTAAATTCTACCTTATTCTCCTTTTTATTCCTATTCTTCTATACTCATTTATGTATGTCTAAACTTTAATTTAATAGCAAAAAAGCTCACATTGTAAGATAAGGAAAAATTACATATTTCCTCATAGAGGATTACATTATATACTCTTATCATTTTAAATCCGAGCTAAAAGAAAATCCTAGCAGCATAGCTACTAGGATTTCAGCTCAGCTACTCCTTGTAAACAGGTTACAAATTAATCAGCAACACTATTTGACAAAGTTCCTATGTTTTTATCAATAATTAATCACGATTAAATATATCACGTGTATAAACTTTTTCCTCTACATCAAATAATTCTTTTGATAGACGATTTGAGACAATGATATCACTCATCGCTTTAAACTGGTCTAAATCGCGAATCACTTTTGAGTTATAGAATGTGTCTTCTTTTAGAACTGGCTCATAAACGACAACTTCAATGCCATGACCTTTTAAACGTTTCATAATTCCTTGAATCGATGACGCACGGAAGTTATCTGAATCAGTTTTCATCGTTAAACGATAGATTCCTACTGTTTTAGGATTTCGCTTCATAATCATATCCGCAATATGATCTTTACGTGTACGATTCGCTTCAACAATCGCTTCAATAATATTATTAGGAACATCTGCATAGTTGGCACGAAGTTGTTTTGTATCTTTTGGTAAGCAATAGCCTCCATACCCAAATGACGGATTATTATAGTGAGTTCCGATACGTGGATCAAGTCCTACCCCTTCAATGATTTGCTTTGTATCAAGTCCTCGAATTTCAGCATATGTATCTAACTCATTAAAATAAGCGACACGTAGCGCTAAATATGTATTTGAAAATAACTTCACGGCTTCTGCTTCCGTTGAGTTTGTAAATAAGACAGGAATATCTTCTTTAATCGCCCCTTGGACTAAAAGATCAGCAAACACGCGCGCACGTTCTGATTGTTCCCCAACAATAATTCGTGAGGGATACAAGTTATCATATAATGCTTTTCCTTCACGTAAAAACTCAGGTGAGAAAATAATGTTGTCTGTGTCAAACATTTCACGGACTTTTTCAGTATATCCAACAGGTACTGTTGATTTAATGACCATCACTGCTTCTGGGTTAATCGATAACACATTCGCAATGACTGCTTCCACTGAACGTGTGTTAAAGTAGTTTAACTCTGGATCATAATTCGTTGGTGTTGAGATAATGACATAGTCCGCATCTTTATACGCAGTGAAAACATCTGTAGTTGCAACTAAATTCAACTCTTTTGTTGCTAAATACTCTTCGATTTCTTTATCAACGATTGGGGATTTTTTATTATTAATTAAATCCACTTTTTCTTGAATGATATCTAAAGCAATGACTTCATTATGTTGCGCTAATAAAATCGCATTTGACAATCCAACATATCCTGTTCCTGCTACAGTAATTTTCACGTTCTTCTCATCCTTCCTAGTCTTTCTTTTCATCTTTAAAAGTCTGTAAGGCAACTTGATGCGTTAAGTCTTTAATCTTTTCTTGGAGTTGGCTCACCTTAACTGTCAATAAAAAGACCATAATGAATAAGAAAAAAATAACCATAAAGAAAATGCTATTGACAGAAGCTTCAAATCCAATCCAATATGATAATTTTGCCGGTAATTGAGGGAATAAACAGAAAATAAATAGAATAAAAATCCCAATCATCCAGACGATGATATCATCAATACGAACATTTGATTTTTTTACTTTTCTAATAATATACCAATATGTAAACAGACAACCTACCATTAAAATTAATTGGAGTTGTACTGAAATGATTGTTCCATCAAACATGAAACTCTGACCTACTTTCTAAAATATTGTATGAATAAAATACTAATAATCATGCGTGACATATACTTAATACTATTTGTTAAGTTTAAGTAACTTTCTCCTTCAATTCGCTCATCCATTTCAACTTGAATTTCTTTTACAACTGCTCCTTTTTTAATTTGGTACGCAATTGTATCAGGTTCTGGCGGATAGTTCATATTAAGAGCAAATTCTTTAATTAACTTTTGATCGATTGCTCGCATCCCACTCGTTGGGTCCTTCACTTCAACTTTAGTCACTAATTTAATGAAAGATGTAATCATTCGTGAACCAAGCATACGCATAGTCCATGGCTTCTTCTCAGTTACAAATCGAGATCCGATGGCAATATCCGCTCCATCTGCAATGGCTTGAACTAGAGCTTCGATATATTCTGGACGATGTTGCCCATCTCCATCGTATTGAATTGCTACATCATAATTATTTTTATAAGCATATTTATATCCAGCTTGGACAGCCCCCGCTAAACCTAAATTGATTGGTAAATCAATATAATTATATTTATTTCGTTCACAAACACCTTTTGTATCATCTTTTGAACAGTCATTTACTACGACATAATCATATTGAGGATAGTTTTCAACTAACATATTTACAACACGTTCAATATTTTTTTCCTCATTATACGCGGGTATTATGATTAATGTATTCATCTATACACCTCATTCTCCAATTTTCATAGTTGTTCACTCCTTATTTTATCATAAACAAATCCTATTTTCAGTGTAATTTAATCGTATTTATAGATTATTTTTAAATTTAGTCAAACTTATTATATAAGATTTTTCTTATAACACTCAATTTCTACCAAAAAGTCTCTCATTTTCTGATGAGAGACTTGGATTGTCAACACTAAACTAAACAACTTTTTTAAGGGTATTTTCACGGTACTCGACTGGGGACAAGTATCCTAGTGAAGAGTGGATTCGATGATTGTTATACCCATTCCCTAGCAGTTGAGGATGGTTCACTACGTTCACTGCCAGGGGACCCGCTAACGTAATCGGCAAATGCATAGCCTAATTGTTCTTGTGTTTCAAATACTTGATGGTTTACAAATTCCGTTTTAATTACTTTGGCTTCGACGAAAAATCTCAACGATATCAGTGACTAGTTGAGTCTCATCTTTCTTCGGTTTAGATTCGTAATAATAAGTGCTACGAGACACATTAAGGACTTTGCACATCGCTGAAACTGAATATTTGTGTGTATTGTTTTTAATCACATTTATCTTCGTCCTAAGATCAGCGCGGCTTGCTTTAAAATATCATTTTCCATCTCCAATTGTTTTACTTTTTTACGTAGTTGGATTAACTCTTGTTCTTCTTCTGAGCGGTTATCTTTCTCTTTAAAAGAACCGGTAGAAGTTGACTGTTTAATCTTAGCCCATCAAAGGTAGATACCTTCTCTTCGAGAAGGATGGGGACCCTATCTATCGAGTAAAGAAGATGAGATATCATATTCACGAACAATATCACATTTACGTTTACCATTTAAATAAAGCTGGACTAATTGGTTTTTAAATTCATCTGTATACGTACGGCGAGGTCTACGAGTTTTAGTTTGGGTCATGTTAAAGCTCCTTTAGATTGATATTATTTATAATTTTACATGACCTTAAAAAAACTGTCTAATTAATTATAACCTATCCAACTTTTTGGTATTAATCTAATTTTCTTAATAATTTATAAACTAATGGAGAGGTATTAACGAATTTGATACTTTGTTGAGTAATGATATTATTAAAAATCCAATTTGTTTTAAATGTTTTAAATACAATTTTATAAATCAGACTACGTTTTAAATATTTATTTTGATTTAACTGTTCAAACTGATCTAAATAACTAACTAATTGTTGATAAACCTCTTTTTTATCTGATTTTAATAATGGAATTTTTGTCATCTGATATAAGATATTTTGAATTGCAATGAACTCAAACTCTTCTTGGTAAATCTCATATACGTTTTGAGACTTGTAAAAGTCTTTAATAATATTTAATGCTTTAATTGTATCTAATATACGTTTATCATATGAACGTGAAATTGTATTATCATGTAACACATAATTATATAACACATCTGGAATTCCAATGATCTTCTTAGCCCCGATTAATAAGCGTAACGTTGTTGATAAATCTTGACCAATGCGTGTATCTTTAAACACAATCTCAGCATCTGTGAATAGCGTTTTTTTGAAAAGTTTATTCCAAACGGCTGGTTTTAAAAATAAAATCTCTGGATTTTCAGTCACATTTTGACCTTCAAAAATAGATGCTTTTTTATTTTCACGTACAATCTCACCACTTGATGAAACATCACGGTAATTACAGATAACAATATCAGCCTGGTTTAAATTTGCGGCTGCATACAATTTTTCAATCGTATCCAACTCAATATAATCATCAGCATCACAAAAATATAAAAATTCTCCAGTCGCAGCATTTAATCCTGTGTTACGAGCTGCTGATCCTCCCATATTCATCTGGTCAATCACACGAATACGATTATCATTTTGTACAAATGATTGTAGAATATCTAAGCTATTATCACTCGATCCATCATTCACATAGATAATCTCAATATCTTTATACGTCTGGGCAACTAAGCTTTCATTTAATTTATATAAGTTATTTCCAGCGTTATAGACTGGAACAATAATGGATACCATACTCATTTAAAACACTTCTTTCTTTTTATAGCTCGATTAAATACTCACGATCTGTTTTCGCGATAATTTTCTTTCCTTGCTTGAATATTAATCGTAAAAACTCTTTATTTTCATAATATCTAGGGAAAACAATGTAATCATAACTTTCAAGTACATAGTCTAATAATGCTTCACCATTTGTCATATCTGTTAGCACACCATTTTCATCAATAAATAAATCATTAACAGACATGGAAGCATTTAATAACATCATCACCTGATAATTATAATAATCTTCCTTCGTATACTCCCCATTCTCCGTTAAACGTCGGTGTGTATATGTGTTATATGGCAAAATAACATGTGGAGATAACGAACGAAAACTTCTTAATTCATCTGCCCATACATTATCTTTGAAATACATCGCTACTTTAGCATTCTCTGGAACAAACTCATTTATCATTTTTGATGTATCATAATAACTATATGTAATCATATTTTTATAGCTATAACCCCTATTCAAAAATCTATTCATAACAATGGAGTTAGTTCCTGAATAAGCCTGATAAATTAACAGTGCAGAAAATCCTGAAACAATAATCGTATAAATAGCTTGCTTAGGTTGGAATTCCTGCCATTTATCAACTAAATTAACAATAAACATTCCTACTAGTGGGAAAAATGGTAAGATATAAAACAAACGATGATAGACAGATGTACTCGTCATAAACGTTGCTACAAATGCACAACTAATCGGATTAATAAAAACAATAAAAATATATAACGGCACTTTAGCAAATAATAATTGTTTCGTCTCATCTTTCTCCTTATTTTTCAAATAAAGACTCATTCCAATCAATGAAATAATCCAAATAATAATTGTATTCATATCGAGACTTGATTGAAGTCGAGAAAAGAAATCTCTAATATTAAACACCGTTAAACCAAGTCTTCCACCAACTAATTGTAAAATAAGTGAGGCAACTGGAATTAACAATGATCCAATTGTTAATGCATATTTCATTAACGGATATATTCTAATTATCTTTTTTTTATAAATCCAAAATAGTATTACATAAAATAACAACACACCACTGATTAAAATTGGGAACTTAGCTAAAATGACAAATACGACTAAAGGCCAAGTAGATAATAAAAGTAACAACACTTCATCAAATCGATTTTTCTTAGACCATAATAAGAAAAACAAAATTCCAGCATACTCAATCCCTACCATAAAGAAAGCCGTTGAAGTTAAAGACATCATAGCTAAATTTAAAAACACTAGCACACCTGTGATATTTTTTTTATTTTGTTCTACCTTAAAGAAGTCCATTAAACATGTGAAAAGCATTGGAACTAACGCAAAATAAGCTAAAACTTTCCCTGTGTATGGCAATCTTTCAATGATATCCGAACTAAAAAAGAAGAAATAATTATCACGAATATTTGTAATAAAAATAAAGGTAATAAACAACCAAAACACCACTGCTACGAATGCCTTTTTTTGAGTAAATAGTCTCCCTGCTAATTCACAAATGCAAATCATGATCATCACAAAACTAATTACTGTCATTCCATGATTAATATATAAAAGGGCATGGACAGGGAAAACATTAATAATCATACTATGAAATAGTTCATAAGTAACATATAAGTATAAACTATTAAATGGCTCTTCAACCCCAGACCACGGATTCAGTGTATAAATATGATCTGTTTTTACATTCTCTAAAATATGCGGGATATAAAAAGCTGAATCTGACATTCGATCAATCGTGTAATATTGCATAACATTAATATAAATAAAGATAGCTCCTAATACTAAAAATCCAACACTCATCCAATGTTTTTTAGACTTTAATTCGTATTGATTATCTAAGACGAGTAATTGATGAGCAAACTGTTGTTTCTTTCGAATTCGAAACACCCAGACGCATAAAATGATAGCCATTGTAACTAAATAAAGCAAGGTAAACAGATTACTTGAGATATGTAACATGACAGAAGGTAAACCTATCAATTGACAGATAACTAATGAAAAAACATATCCAAGTGGAATATTAAACCTAAATGATAAATTAAACCGTAATGTAATTATCTTTCCGATAACATTAAAAATAAATAGCAACCATAAGATAACAAATCCAACTATAATATAACTCATCTAAACCTTCTCCCTATAATTTTTTACTTCTAGTTTTAAAATATAATCTGAGTACTTTAATATATGTGATTGGCATAAGTTGTAAGGCAAACCTTGAAATCTTGTAAATTAAAATATTGGAATGAATCGTACGATGTAACTTTAGCTGCTTAATCATCCTCTCACTTAATTTCATTGTTTCTTTATTACTTTGTTTCGCGTATGATAATAAAATAATAAAACTCACATAAGTCATACACATTTTCTTATATTCATCACTAACATGATTAGATTCAGTGATGAAATTCATAATACTTTTATAAATCGTTAAAACGTCATTGAATCGTTTATCTTCTTTCGTTTTATCGTTAGAAATGGAATTTGAACGTTGTAAATACATATGGAATGTTAAGTCTTTTGAAGCGACACGATTCGCATATGAAAATACACGTAAATTAAACTCTTCATCTTCATGATAGATACCAGGTAAGAAAAGTAACTCATGAGTCATTAAAAATTCACGCTTAAAAATATTAATACATGAGGCCATCGATATTTTATCTTGTAATAAACCGTTGCATAAAAACTCCTGTCCTGTATAACTTCCTTCTAACTGATTTTTATTTGGCTTCATACTTCCATCTTCATAAACATAACAAAAGTTCCCATGAATAATATCATAATCATCATGACAAAAAGCTAATAATTCATCAAATGCCTCTGTATTTACCCAATCATCACTATCTAAGAAGTAAACATAGTCACCACTTGCTTCTTGAATTCCTTTATTACGTGTGCGAGATAATCCTTCGTTCTCTTTATTAATTAATTTTACTTGTTCACATTTTTTTTCAATTTCCTGAAGTTTATCCCATGAATCGTCTGTTGATCCATCATTCAGACAAAGAATTTCTAATTCTATATTTTTTAAACCTAATAAGCTATTAATCGCTTTTTCAACTAAATGACCTGTATTATAAACAGGTAAAATAATACTCAGTTTCATTAATTAATCTCCCTATACTCATAATGTATTTTATCTATCGACACCTTATCAAGTATATCAAAGATACGCTAACTCATAAATAAATATTCTTATGTTTCAATGTAAGAGTGCTTATTTATAAGTCGATACCTATATATAGTTGAGGCTCTGTTCAATTAAACAGAGCCTCTTTTAAGTTATATTTATTTATTCTTCTTTAAATCTAATACTAATACTAAGCCTAGAATCCCTGTAAAGAATAGCATCATGATTATACGAGCAATAAATTGCATTCCTGTTGATAACGTTATTTGTTGTAATCCTTCATATCCTATCAAGCTAATTGAGAACACAATAAAATATCGCATAAAAATCATCACATTTGGAATGAGATGAATCGACTTTTTAGCATGGTTATATTGAAGCCACATTAATACAAAGAAAATGATAAGTGTAATATAGGTGATGTATTGGAATGGTAAAGTATTCACAATAATTAAACTTAAGATTATCTTTAAAATAACGGCTAAGAAGACGTAAACTGTCAAGTGATTATTCTTCTTATAATAAATCGTAAAATCTGTATAAAAGATATAAATAAAATAGAATAAGTTACCGACAATTAATGGCGTCATGTAACGATAAGTATCTGCATAGCTTTTTGATCCAATAATTAACGTGAACTCTTTAGAGAAGAAAATCATTCCCATAGCGACAAACGTTAAAAAAGTAAAAATACACTTTGCATAACTTTCAATTTCAATTTTCTTATCTTCCTGAATTAAGCCAAATACACGCGGCTGCCATCCTAATGTGATTGCCTGAATAATAAGGATAAATAAATTACTATAGTTCGTCATGAACGAAACTTTTCCAGTCTCTTCTGCACCTAGACCACCATAGACAACAAAACGGTCTACATAACTTAATAAGACATTACCTAATGCAAATGGAATTAAGGGAATTGAGAACATTAAGGAATACTTAATATCCTCTTTATTTACTTTGATTTTAACTCGTAGCTTAATAAAATAATAAATATTAATTAAAGTGAGAACAAGGATATTTGAATAGACACCACTAGTATATCCTCGATCTGTATAAAGCAAGTAAATTGTAATAACCATAACTCCAACTTGTCTAAATAGGTTTAGAATAAAAAACTTCTTGGCGTCTCCAATCGCTCGTACATATTCAAAATAAATATAAGATAAACTAAGCAATCCGGCAGTAACGATAGACATCGAAATAATCGTCCATTTAAATAGAACAAGGCTAATTAAACTCATCAGAGAAATACTTATTAATTGGAAACCAACTAATGAGTTAATATACTGTTCTAGATTTTCCTCTTTTTCATATTTGCGACGAACGATAGACATATGTGTATTCCATCCAATGAAAACGACAACAATTGTAAAAATCGCTGTATATAGTGAATAGTCACCATAATTCTCCGTACTCAGCTTTCTTGAGAATAATGCTAATAAAACAAATGATGCAACAGCTGATATAAATTGACTTAAAATATAATATACGGCACTTGATAATTCTTTCTGCTTCATACCCTGTCTCCTCTTCATATCTTTAAGGTTCTGTTAGACGAAACAGTCGAAAATAAGATGTTCATCAATTTAATGATATCGATATTTTTTCAATCCGACCTATCGTTATTTTTATATCAACAAAAAATGTCTAACAGAGTTATCTTTAAAGCTCCATTTTATCTCTACTTAACAATCATCTGAAGATTTTCGCTATTATAGCGACTAAAGGAAAGATTCGATTTTCCACTCGGTATACTGCTATAATGTTGGATTAATTCCCGTTGTGTATATCCTGAAACAGTCATTTGATGATAGATAGCATATGTTCCTTTCGGCAGCTTACTCACATCAATTGTTCCACTGTACCATCCATAGCCATAGTTTCCACCAAATTGATGCGGATCATTTGCTAACCAGCTACTATATTGAGGTGTCATATTATAGCTATACGTTTTAGTGGCATCACTCATATCAATAAAAAGAATCTGATGTTTTACACTGTTTGATGAAGTCATTGGATAACTTTTTAGCTCTCCATATCCTTCAATACTTAATTTGTTTCCATTCCATTGAACTTTATCAGTACGTCCTAAATATGAAACGGCACTTTTTTTAACAAGTTGTAAATTTTCAGTATTTAAACGATTAAATGAAACTGTTGATGTTGCAACTGTACGCCCAATAGTCAGCCCACTGTAATGCTGTAAAATTTCACGTTGCGTATAACCTGAAACGGTCATTTCATGATACATTGTATACGTATCATTAGGTAATTTACTAATATCAATCGTTCCAGTGTACCAGCCATAACCATAGTTTCCGCCGAATTGATGTGGATCATTTGCTAACCAACTATTATAGGTTGGCTTCATGACATACTGATATTCATTTGTTGGATTATTTGTTCCAGCAAGAACAATCTTATGTTGAACACTATCTGCTGAAGTCATTGTATAACCTTGTAATTCACCATATCCTTCAATAGTTAACTTATCATTAGCCCATTTAAGTTTATCCGTACGCCCTAGATAATTTACTTTGTCTTGTTTTACTAATTGAAGATTATCTGTTTTATAACGATTAAATGAAAGATTAGAACTTTGAACAACAGAACTACTTGGTAAGTTATTAAAATGTTGAATCAGTTTTCGTTGTGTATAGCCTGAGACAGTCATCTCATGATACATCGTATAAGTTCCATTTGGTAATTTACTTGTGTCAATTGAACCACTGTACCAACCATAACCATAATTTCCACCTAGATTATGAGGATCTCCTGCTAACCAGCTATTATATTGAGGTGTCATTGTATATTTATACTCTTTATTATCTGCATCTACAAAAATAAGTTTATGTTGAACACTATTTTCAGTAGCCATTGGATAACCTTTTAGTTCTCCATATCCTTCAATTTTTAATTTTGTTCCACTCCAATAAACTTTATCAGTACGCCCGACATACTGAGTTTCATTTTTCTTCGTTAATTGAAGATAATCTGTTTGATAACGTTCAAATGAAAGGTTATCATCTCCAATATATAATTCGCTTGGAACGTTATCGAAATGATTAAGCAATTCTCGTTGGGTGTAATCAGAAACGGTCATCTCGTGATACATCATATAAGTTCCATTCGGTAAATTACTGAGATTAATCGAACCTGTGTACCAGCCATAACCATAATTTCCACCTAAATTATGAGCATCATTCGCTAACCAACTACTATAAGTCGGTGTTAATGAATAGCTATATTGTTTATTTGAATCATTAACATTAACTAAGATAAGTTTATGTTGAACACTATTTTCGGTAGCCATTGGATAACCTTTTAGTTCTCCGTATCCTTCAATTTTTAACTGCGTTCCAGACCATTTAAGATTATCCGTACGTCCAATATATTCAGCTCTTCCTGATTTCACTAATTGAATATGATTTGAATTGTATAATTCAAATGAATAATCCGATCTATCCACTGTATGCGTTGTTGGTAAACTTGAATAATAAATCATTGGTTCACGTTGAGTATGCCCTGAAACTGTTACCTCATGATACATTGTATACGTATCTAACGGTAACTTACTTAAATCAACTTCTCCATTATACCAGCTATAACCGTAATTCCCACCTAGATTATGAGGATCTGCAGCTAACCAGCTACTGTAAGTTGGTGTTAAAGTAAACTGATACTCTTTATTAGTCTTGTTACTTACTAACACAAGCAGATGCTTAACATTATTCGCCGTTGGTGTTGGATACCCCGACAGTTCTCCATACCCTTCAATTTTTAATTTACTTCCATTCCATTGGATTTTATCTAATCTTCCGATGTATCCGGGAGATGGTGAATGATTCGTTAGACCATTAGATAAATAAATATTCGATTTACCTATATATGCATCCGTCTCATTCCACTTATATTGTGCATTAAAAACAGGATTTTGGTTAACAATAGGTGTATCGCTATTAATTTTATAGTAATTTCCTTGTTGCCCCGTAATTAATACTGGATAGTTGATAATATTTAGATTTGAACGTTTATTTTTCGTTTGATATAACGTCTTTGAAGTTTCACTCGCTGCACTCTTTACATCAAGAACAGCATTAGATTGTTTAATTCCAACAGTATAGTAATTATAATCTTTTAATCCATTAGTATTATCAAAACGATAATACCATCCAGCAATTTTCTCTCCCCAGAATGGGTCTGATGCGTACTTAACATTCATTCCGCTTCCTTTATTACCAACATGGGTACCAAAGTAACGAGCATCATCGATTGGGTCTGTATACCCCCATGATAAATAACGATCAGCGTGGTAATTAATTCCCGCTTCAACCGTTGGGAAACTTGTTCCATTCCCATATGGATTGTTATCAGTCGCATTCATGCCGAATAAATTATTTTTATTAATACTTAAACTGCTTTTTCCCCAGCCACTTTCATGAATTCCCATAGCGTACTGAAGGGCACCATTAATTCCGTACTTATCCTGAACTGCATAGAAATATTGTCCGGCATTAACTAACTTCCCCCCAGCTCCACCATTATTATTTGTGTAGGTATCGATTGTACTTGAAGAATAGTTCGTTTTTGAACGAAATGGTAAGTATTGATAATAGTTATAAAATGGAGTACTTTCATTAATAGCGCCTTGACCATTTACTCGAATGTTTTGCCAATTCGTATAGAAGTAAATCCCATCATAACTATAATACTTAACCCCTGAAGACATCCAGCTTGGTGCCTTTCCAACGATTACTTTCGAATAGTTATTCATCACCTTCACATTATTAGTGACATAATGAATTAATATCCCATTTTCACTCGCATAATAGGATGGTGATTGAACCGTTCCATCTGAGTATAGACTAATACTTCTTGTATCTAAATCATTATATTTATTTAGATACTGATTACTATAATTCAACTCAGGTACATCTATCATTTCGATTGTTTCTGTTGCCATACTTCTAGCGTTAGAGGCTGGAATATAGTAGGCAACCGTTTGAACTTGATAGTCAACATACTTTCCATCGCCATTTAAATCTAAACTAAACGTATGCGTTTGCGAACGGGGAACTTTCCCCTCATAACCCGAAAGATAAATATGATAGTAATTATCGTCCTCTCCTAAATAAAAAGCATCATCCACATAACATGAATTCACATACGTTTGATGTTGTGATGAACCATTCAATGGATATAAATTATGATTAGGTCGGCATTGTAGTGCCTTCATAATTTCTGATGTTGTCTTTTCTTCTTGATTTTGTCCCTCTGGAACAACCTGCCACAATTGAATAAGACCTGATCCTATACCTCGTTTTTTAGCTTCCGATATTATTTCTAGGTCCTGTTCTACTATCAGATCATTCTCCTCCATGGTCAATTCTTCCTCTGAAGTTTCTATCGTATCTTTGATAGGGGGCTGCTCCGCATCAGATTCTTCTGATTCAGTCGTACTCTCTCCCGGATTCTGTTGCTCACTCTCCCCCTCAGCACCTAGTGAAGGATCACCATTCTGAGAATCGTTGGTCCCTCCCTCGCCTGAAAAAGATTCCTCAACTGGACTCGTGACAGACTGATTATTATCTAGCGTATTTTCCTGATCATCTTCTTGAATTGGTGTTGTAAGCTCTACATCCGACTCACTACTATCACTATTTAGCGTAGCATTAACAATCGGAGCAAATCCAGATAGATGATTAAACAATAAACAGAAAGCCAAGATCCCCTGTAACAGAACCGTTCTACTCTGTTTTTTTGTCATTTAGTCAATCTCCTTTTCAAAAATTGATATAACCTTTTTCATTATAAAGTAAAGAGCTGCTTTTTGTCATTAAAACGATAAAAAAATGTCGATTAACTGAGGAACTACACGATTCGTCAAAAATAAAACAATGATGACTTCATTCACCATAAATCCTCATCCTCCTGCTAAGTAAAGATTCTTATAAAATGCAGCAAATAAAAAAGAGAAGTAGCTCCCATTTAGATCTACTTCTCTTTCAACGTTATATCTATATATAAACAAATAAGTATTTTACATCTTAAGTAGCAAATAAAAAATACTAATAGGTTTTACCTATCAAGGCAGCCTATCGTCCAGAGGTTCCCTGGTATTTTCGAAGAAAATGTATCCTCCACTAATAGGTTTTTAAAAGTTTTTACGATGTGAAAAACTTATCGGGACTTATATAATGGAACGTTATTTTCGGACGTGATAAAGTCGATAAGATGGATTCTCATAAATTAAATCATATTTACTTCCCAACACATCTAAAACGAATGGGGACATGTCTTGTTGAGTCATAATGTAGTTCACACCATACTCATTAATAATCTGAACAAATGCTGGTAATTGCTCTTCATCTATTTCATAAGATTTCTTAAGCACATCACGCAATAGATAAAGATCCGCTTCTTTTTCCCGAGAACTCTCATCATATAAGTGACGATCTTGATTAACTGTATATAACATCTCATAGTTGTGCGCCATATAATTCAATTGCATATGAACCGTTAATACAAGCGGTCGTTTTATTTCACCATCTTCAACATGATTCTCTAAAAAGTTGGATACATCAATCATATCTTGATCCATACGATAGAGATGATTATACGTTGTAACATTACCGATTTGATTAAACTCTGTGTTTAAGTATTCAATAGTCCTCAAACCAAGGAAGGCCATAGCTAAGCATGGTAGTAAAACAAATAAAAACTTTACAGTCTTATTTTCAAATCCGAGGACTACTAAAGCTGACATTAGAACAAGTGACATCACAATATCATGAATACGTGTATAAACAATCCCGGTTAAAGCAGTACTAATCAACCCACAAACGAGAGGATTGTAAAAAATAAGAATGATGATTAATTGTGTCGTCAATAACCATTTAAGTTGCTTCGATAAATGCTTCCATCTAATGAAGGCATAAATATTAATACCTAGAATAATCCATCTCATCATGAATAATACGAATATTGGCCAATTATGTGGTGAGTTTAGATCCCTTAGTTTAAAACTATACTGTTCCAAGAAAAACTCTATAAGCTGTTTTGGTGAAACTGACCCAGATGGATTAAGACGCGGAATCATTAGAATAGAAAGAATCATCATCAAACTAATACCGATGATAATTAAAAGACGCATCAGCTTACTATATAAAAACTGATTTAAAGCTGATTTTGTTTTTTCTGATAGGTGACATCCTAAAATGATGAATAGTGATGTAAATAAAGCTATACCCGGTATCCATGAACTACGAGATTTCATGAATAATGAAATATAAATGATAAGTGGTAAAGCACTAAAAACAAGCGGTACGAATAAATTCTTTCGATGAATAAATAACTCATATATTCCATAGCTCACCATTAACATAATGCCTAAAAATAGTACAGTCGATTGAAATGCAATAGCGCCTAACCAAAGTAACCCACATAACCATAGTGATTTAGCATTTAGCTTTTGGAAATACTCAGAGTAAAAGATTGTTAAATACCAAAATACGAGGGGACGAATATTATTACCATACATATTATAACGAACCAAATAGTCAAAGTGATCAAACAAAACCCATAGCGTCACAAATGATGCTATAAGCATCCACCACTTTTTCGAAAGGCCAAAATAACAACTTATATTGATAAAAGAGAGGGCTACGGCAATCCAAAATAAAGTTGGTACAAACCACGCCATAACGACAACACTATCTAACTGAAAGACACTCGTTAAATACGTTAAAAACAAATAAAGTCCTTGATAAATATACAGTGATTGCAACGGTTCAATTTTCCCACTTAGTGGAGAAATCATATTAATCTGTGCAGCACTGATATTATTTTCAACGAGGGTAATATAAAAGCTTTGATCCGCATTCGTATCATTAAATGAATTAGTTGAAAAACAAATGATAAAATTAAAGAAAATAAATCCTCCAATCAGTAAATATTCCAACCAACATTCAGACTTAAATTTAAAGATAGCCTTTCGTTGATCCGGCGACATTCGATACAACGTAAAAACAGCACCGATACATAAAGCCACAAGAACAATGGTGTAGACAACACTAACAGCTTCCATGGAAGCATAAGTATATTGCAGCGGGAATGACACCAGTTGAATGAGTCCTAAAATAATAAAAAAGCCAATCGGCCATTTATATTTAATTTTTTCTAGAGCATTTGAAAAGTAAAAAGTAGCCACATGCCCAACCAGCTGACTTAATAAAACAAAAAGTATAATTAGTAGTAACAATGATAGCATAATAATCTCCTTAATCAATAGACTTATTTATTATACTCAATAGTTAGGAAATGAATCTCAAAATTGACAATCATTTCTCTTATTATACTACATTACAATTTACGTTTCTACGCTTACGCCAAATAGAAAAAAATACCCAATTAATCATTGGGTATTTTGTGAATTATTTAAGCTTATTTACCTCAACTTGAACCCCTTGTCCAATCGCTTGATCTAAACCGCTATGTTGTTTGATTTCAATGGTTTGATACGTTTGGCTTGGTGCCACTACTTGCAATAGTTGTGGTGATACAAAGGTTGTACTCAAAGCCTCTCCATCTAAATAAACTCGACTTTCTGATGAGAAGCCATTCCCGTAAATGTGAAGGATGTCTCCTTCTTGTTCGATCCCTTCTATTTGAAGTTCACCTAATCCAAAGAAAAGAT
>JAUMTV010000269.1 GCA_030531025.1 Turicibacter sp. | reverse complement strand
AAATAAAAGGCTACTATTAAGTAGCCTTTATTTTATGTTAAAAGTCCACACTAACAATCATCTTAGCGTGGACTTAGAAATAGGAGCGCAAAATCAGATAAAAGGAGGAACTCTGGTTAGATGTTTGGTTAATAACTAACCATTAATAGTTTCTACGTAATTTGACAAATTATTTATGAATTCGAAAAAAATTACTATTTCCAAACTGAATTTGCGATATCAAGAACAAGTTTAACTTTACTCCATTGATCTTCTTCTGTAATTTTATTTCCTTCTTCTGTTGAAGAGAATCCACATTGTGGACTTAAACAAAGTTGATCAATGTTTACATATTGACTAGCTTCTTCAATACGCTTAATAACTGCTTCTTTATCTTCAAGTTCTGCAAATTTTGTAGTAATCAAGCCAAGAACAACGAATTGATCTTTAATATAACGAAGTGGGGCAAAATCACCACTACGATCATTATCATATTCTAAAAAGAAAGCATCTACTTTAGCTTCTCCAAATAATACTTTTGCAACTGGTTCATATCCACCTGATGAGAACCATGATGATTGGAAGTTTCCGCGACATACATGTAATCCGATAAATAGGTCATCTGGTTTTTCGCTAATTGATTCGTTGATTAGTTCAACATATTCGCGATATAGCTGTTCAGTATCGATTGCTTTCTCTTTACAATCTTGTTGGAATTTGATATCACAAAATCTTCCCCAAATTGTATCATCAAATTGTAAATAGCGGCAACCTCTGTCATAGAAAGCTTTAATAGCTTTTTTATAAGTATTTGCAATAGCACGACGTAATTCTTCATCTGATTTATATACTGGTTTTTCTTTGTATAACTCTGATACTTTAGCACCTAAATGATAAAGAACGTTTGGAGATGGAATCGTAAATTTGGAGATATGGTCGTTACTTAGCTCATATAAGAAGGTGAAGTCTTCAAGCATAGGGTGATTAGTAAAATCAACTTCCCCTGAGATATACACACATTCATTTTTAATTTTCACTTCATGAAATTGTAAATCATATTTTGTTTCAGTTTTTGTTACACCATCTAATCCCTCTAGAAAGTCTAGATGCCAATAAGCTCGACGGTATTCTCCATCTGTGATAAATGAAAGTCCGACTTCTTTTTGTTTAGCAACTAATTTCAAAATTTCACGGTTTTCGATGTCACGTAGTTCATTTTTAGAAATGAGTCCTTGCGTAAAGGCTTGTCGTGCAGTTTTTATAGCTTCTGGGCGTAAGAAGCTCCCAACAAGTTCTGCTCGAAATGGTGGTAATGTACGGTTTTTTCCTTGAATAGTCATTAGTTTAAATCCCCCTTAATTTTCTTACTTTGTAAAAAAGCGCTAGAGAATTCATCTCTAGCGCTTTAATACACTATATTATGATTCTCTTATCTTCTAGCTTAATTGCTACAGGATTTAGCACCGTATAAATATATTATCGGTTGCTGGGTTTCATAGGGCCAGTCCCTCCACCGCTCTTGATAAGAAGTATTAAATTAACAGTATTATCTTATAACATTTACCATAATTTGTAAATATTTATTTTGATGGATTATATAAGTCCAGATAAATTTTCTTCAAAGAAAATTTGTAAGCCCTAGCAGTAGAGTAAACATGCTTCGCATGCTAGGTGATCCAAGCCCTAGCAAAGGAGGAGAAGATTTCTTTCAGAAATCGCTAGGTGACCATACCCCAGCAAAGGAGGATTGTTCGCCATGCTCACTGCT
>JAUMTV010000015.1 GCA_030531025.1 Turicibacter sp. | reverse complement strand
TAGAAACTGAGTATGATTCTGAAAATGTAGATTATTTCTCTGTTTTTATATAGTCTAGCATTTATAACTCAATTTTTTTTATTGTAATTTGATCATCTTCAACAAATAGTAAAGCCATCGTTAATGGGAGTGAGAAGCGACGTCGTCCACATCCACCTGGGTTTAAATAGATAACATCATCTTTTTCTTCATACTCATATTTATGTGAATGTCCATAAATAACTAAATCAATGTTATTCACATTTTTCGGAATATCTTTTTTATCATGAACAATATAAATTAAAATATCTCCTAGCTCTACTTCTAAGTCATGTGGTAATCCGTCAATATGATCATTATTTCCTGCTACAACAAATGTTTTCGCGATTTGATTTAACTGATCAATAATCTCTTGTTGACAGACATCTCCTGCATGAATAATATAATCACAATCTTGGAGGTAATTGACAACCTCCTCTTTTAAGATATTATGCGTATCTGAAATTACACCTATTTTCATTGAACTCCTCCTTCTTTTATTATTACTATATACTTATCATTCCTAAAAAACAAAAAAAACTACCTCTTTTATGAGGCAGTTTTACTATCATCAGGATTGTCATCTTCATTATCTTTACCCTTGATCAGTTCTTTAAAAAATTGATGCGCTCCTGTACTAGCAAGCCCAGAAAATAACCCACCAAGAATGATTTCAGCTGTAAATACATGATTAATGAAAATATTTAAAATCAACCCTAATAAGGCCATAATGAGCGGAATATATTTATTAGGGATAAATGTTAAGCTATTTTTAACGACATATCCCACGCATAAACAGATTCCGACAATAGTAGGCACACAAAAGCTTTGTAAAAAGGCTAAGTCCATTGCGGTCACTCCTATAATATATAGTCTTAAGCGATACGATGATGTCTAGTGCTACTTAAGCTCACTATATTTATATGACCAACTCTCAAATACTTTTTTGCATTTAACTAGATAAGTCCAGATAAATTTTTCACAATCGAAAAACTTTTATCTGGACTATAGATGTCTTAGTATCAAAAAATCTAAGAACTAGGGCTGATGACAAGCATGTAAAAAAAACTTTCTGTTTCTATATAGCTAAAAAAAGATCTTTAACCTTTTTAACTCCCTCTTTATTAAAAGTAGCTCTTAATGTTTAAATAAGATTTGCCTCTGATTTACGTATCGCTGTTTAAACCCAATCACTCATAAGTAATTGTTTTAATAACTCCACTGATTGTTCTCCGATTTTTTCACTAATCTCTTGTTCAATCTGGTTTTTAAGTTGTTGACTTCGCTCACAGTAAGAGACCCCTTTTGAAGTAAGCTGTGTATATTTATGATGTCCTTCTTGTGCAATGAATTTTAAGTATCCCTTTTCCTCTAATTTTTTAGCACATTTAAACATCGCTTGTCGTGAAACATTTGCGCATCTAGCAACTTCTGCTAATGAGATTTTTCCCATATTAATTTTAGCTAAAAGTAAGGCTTCTGTATGTGAAATCTCTTCTTCTTCACTACTTGACCATCTTTCTTCTACTGTGCGTCGTAACACGATATGCTTTTCACTAATTAAATCAATCAAATTCAATCCTTCTAGATGTTTATTCACAAACGTCACCTCATCTTTCATTTAATACTATTGTATCATATCTCTTTTAGCTTCCAAAATGTCAACTAAGTTGACATAATGGTCAAAAAAACTTATAATGAATTAGTAAACTAAATTGACAAAAAAGATTATAATAAAGGAGAAAAGATATAATGGGACAAACTAAATTTCAAAAAATGACATTTACATTACTCATGTGCTTTTTTATGGTACTTGGTATGACGATTTATAATATGATTTTAAATGAAGGTTTAAGCGATCATTTTTTGATTCATTTATTAAAAGATTTTTGGCTTGGATTTATCGTTGCCTTAATTATTGATGTTTTTATTGTTGGAAAACTAGCTAAACCAATCGCTTTGAAATTAGTTAAACCAACGCCTGAAACGAAACCAATTAAAATTATTTTAGCTATTTCAAGTTGTATGGTCGTTGGAATGGTATTATTTATGTCAATGTATGGCGCAATTGTAGCTGTTGGGTTTAATTCAACTACTTTAAAAATTTATCCTCTATGTGTTGCACGTAACTTTATTATGGCCTTACCATTAAATTTACTCATCGTTTCACCGTTAGTTCGTTTCTTATTCACAAAAATTCCATTTGAAAAAATCGAAAAGAATGTATCTAATGAAGACTTAAGCTTTAATTCAGATTTAGTTATTGAAACAGAATAATAATTATCCACAAAAAAAGTTTACCTGCGTATAAGGTAAACTTTTTTATTTTTAGTTTTGATAATGTATGACCAGTTGATTCGGATAAGGATAGAACTTTAATTCATTTCCATCCAAGTTTTCTTTTTTCATATCAATTGCATAAATCTGTGGACTATTATATGTTGAATAATAATAAACTTTAGTATCTAAACACATACATGACGTATAAAGTGTTATAAAACAATCATTTGAATGATCTTGAACAATACCACGTAACATCGCTACACTCTCTAAAATATGAAAGCATTCAAGAATCCCACTCTCACTACCAAAATCTAAATTAACATGATTTCTTAAAAAGGATGCCTTTACAAAGCGTGAAGGCGAAGAATAATCCCCAGGAAGCCCTAAACCACCAAATCCTTGAGAGCAAGGAGCTAGTAATTGACTTCCCCATTTTACTTCACCTGATTGTTTGTCTGATATATTGATATATCTATTTAAATTTATTAAATGCCAATCAAAAGTTGGTGAATTCGTTAAAACACCGACCTTATTATTATAAGCTCTAAATGAATCTTTTGTCTTTTCGATGACAATACACTCACCAGTTGAATCTGAAACGATCCAATGGACTTGTGTTGCTAAGGCATCTGGATTATCTAAAGGTGCTACAATATTTAAATTTTTTAATCCTACTTTTAATTCTTTAACTGTGGCAAAATTGGCTACCATCCAAAAAGTTACATCATATGGTAAAATATTTTCTTTTCCTTCTATTGCTTGATGATTCCATGAAGTATAACCAGGTAAGTTCAATATAGAACAGGCTAATCCTTTTTCATTCACTCCATCAGCAAATAAAAAATAATCCTCATCTGAAACTGACATTCCTAAGACAGCGTATTTACTAGGAATTTTTTTCTTTGTTAATTTATTCATATACGGAAAATTTCTTGGTGCCAATGCCATCATCAATTTAGATCCAGGTGTGAAATCATAATTTCGTGCCAAAAAGTGATGATTATCATTTGATTTTAACGTAATAGCAGTACACATCTCTTATCCCCCATCCTTATATTAAAAAGCGCTAAGCATTGGACTAGATAAACTATGAGTGCATCTATTAATCAATCATCTCGTTAATTTATTACAAATAAAAATTGAATTAGCAATTTTAAAAAATATATATAAATCTGTTAGCACCTTTTTATTATATGTTATTCGAACGCACATAAAATAGAACTTATTAAACAAAACTTTTAATGATCACTCCCTAAAGATGGATTATCTCAATTGTAGGATTATACTTTGTAATAAAACACTATTTCTTATAGGATTGGATTATAGTGGATATACTAATAGTTGTATTTAATTGTTGAAGCATTTATAATTAAAATATACCTTTAGGAAAGGATTATGTGATACATGGAACTAGACTTAAACATCTATGAAACAATGGCTTTAGTCTCTATCATCTTTTATCTTGGTAAATATATGAGGGGGAAAGTTCCTACTCTCGTTAAATTTTGTATTCCACCTGCTGTTGTTGGAGGATTTGTTTTTTCTTTACTGACCTTACTTTTACATATTTCAGATATTATCACACTTAATTTAGATATGACGTTACAAAATCTTTTTATGACAACTTTCTTTACTAGTATTGGTTTTACCGCTAGTTTTAAAGTTTTGAAACAAGGGGGTAAAGAAGTCATTATCTTTTTAGGTTTAGCAGCTCTTCTTGTCATCTTGCAAAATAGTGTCGGTGTGATCCTAGCCTCTTTGTTTAATTTAAATCCTTTACTTGGACTTTGTACAGGCTCTATCCCTATGATTGGTGGACACGGAACTGCTGGCTCTTTTGGACCGATGCTTGAAGAGATGGGGGTTGCTAAGGCAACAACTGTTTCTGTTGCCTCTGCAACTTTTGGTTTAATTATGGGAAGTATTATCGGTGGATTTGTTGCTCGAAACCTCATCATTCGATATAAGCTTAAAACAACACGTGATGAGTCTTCTAACAATCAACCTGTTGAAGTTGGAGATTTCAATGAAGAAAATCTTAATATCTTATCTTTTAAAAAGTTAATGAACGCTGCTTGTTTCTTATTCATTGCAATGGGGATTGGATCTCTAGTATCTAAGCTAATTCAAACATCAGGTCTCACCTTCCCATCTTATATCGGTGCTATGTTAGTGGCAGCTACGATTAGAAACATCTATGACATTAGAAAAAAAGAAATCTATGAAAAAGAAATTGAAACGATTGGTGGACTTTCGCTATCCTTTTTCTTAACAATGGCACTGATGGGACTAAAACTTTGGCAACTCTTTGATTTAGCTCTTCCACTTTTAATCATGCTCATTGCTCAAGTCTTACTCGTTGGATGTTTTGCTTATTTTATCACCTATCGAACAATGGGGAAAAATTATGAAGGAGCCGTCTTTGCCTCTGCAACTTGCGGATTTGGGATGGGGGCAACGCCAAATGCCATCGCCAATATGGATGAATTAACAAATCGTTTTGGTTTTGCTCATACTCCATACTTCGTTGTTCCTATCGTTGGAGGTCTCTTTATTGACTTCGTTAACTCCGCGATTATTACAATTTTTATTAACCTTATTAGTTAATCAAAGACTAGTATCAAACTAGTCTTTTTTATTTTCATCTCATGAATGATTATAAGTATTACCTCTGAGTCATTATCAAAAAATTTACTACTTTTATTTAACTCTGATAGCTATCATATCTTAAATTATTCAAGTTATTCTTTGTACTAGAACTATTTTTAGTTCAATAACTTTATTAAACTGTTAATTTATGGTTGATATAACCGATATAATAAATCATATATATGCTATACTATCTAATAATTAGATCATAAGAGAGATGGATATAAACATTAGATTAGCTAGCCAAGAAGACTTACCACAAATCATAGAAATTGAGCAACTTTCTTTTCCACCTACAGAAGTAGCCACCAAGGAAGATTTCATTAAAAGATTTGAAACGTTTAGTGAAAACTTCTTTGTTGCTGTTATAGATGAAAAAATTATCGGATTTATTAACGGCTGCACAACAAATCAACCACTATTACCCGATGAACTTTATCATAATCCTTCAATACATCAACCAACTGGAGACTATCAAACAGTCTTTGGTTTAGATGTTCTACCTGAATATCGCAAACAAGGCGTAGCAACACAATTATTAAATCATTTGATAAAAGTAACAAAAGAACGAAATAAAAAAGGCATTATTTTAACTTCTAAACACCACATAGTTCCTTATTATAAAAAATTCGGATTTAAGCATCAAGGCATCTCCGCCTCTTTCCATGGTGGTGCTACATGGAACGATATGCTTCTTCTATTTTAAAAGCATCTGATATTATATCAGATGCTTTTTTCTTTGAAATTTTAGATTGCATTTAAAACATATTTTTCAATCCCACTAGCTACCCCATCACAATCGACACCCTCTGTAATCTGTTTAGCATACTTTTTTACTTCTGAAGAGGCATTTCCCATAGCAATTCCACATCCAACAGTTGATAACATTTCAATATCATTCATTCCATCTCCAAAAGCATAAGTTTGTTCAATCGGAATATCTAAATAATCAATTGCTTTTAAAATACCTGATGCTTTATGATTTTCTTTTAAATACACCTCTAAATGTGTCGGATGAATACTATTACAATAATTATATTGAGGATATTCACTAATAAATTCGATACAATCATTTAATATCTTAGATGTAGGGCATAAAACTTCTATCTTATGCACCTGTAATGAATCTAATTCATATTCAAGCTTAAAGCATTCTTCTAAAATACCGATTTTTTCAAAAAAATCAGCAAAATTCTTTTGTGATGGTTTCAAATATGAATTTTTTTCATCTTCTAACACATATTCAATCTTATTTTTATCAAGCATTGAAACAAAAGATTTAACAAACTTCTCCTCCATTGATTGACTATGAATTGTTTTTTCATTCACCATCACATGAGCTCCATTTGCTAAAATATAACCATCAAATCCAAAATCACGTATTACTTCATCTAAAAAAGCATAAGGTCTTCCAGTAGCAATAAAAATATAGTGTCCTTCTTTTTGTAGCAATCGGAGCGATTTTTTTACCCTCGGTGAAATGTCTTTTCTTCCACCAAAACTATTAATTAATGTCCCATCTATATCAAAAAATATCGCTTTTCTCATCACATTTCCTCCTCTAATTACATACCTATCCTATAATCTTTAACTTTTGTAGTCAATAAAATGAAATAAGATAGACACTCTATTCAAAAATATCATGATTTAAGCTAATTAAACTGAAACTTTTTGATACTTATGAATTAAAAACCTTCCTACTTAACAGTTTATCTCATCAAACTTATTATTCATCAAAATCTAGATTACGATCATCAATTAGCTCAACGACTTCTTCCAAATAGTTCATATTTTTATCATAATCTATCCTAAAAATACAGCTAAACAAAAGATCAAGTATATACTGCATTGCAATATGAGAAGAAAACTGAGAAATTCTATTTCTTAAATGTTCTCGATCACTAATATATAAATAATGATTAATATGAGGATAACTGACATTATTTCCAGCCCTCTCAATTAAAATAACCTTAACTTTACGATGATATAAAAGCTCAATAATAGAAGGTAAAAAAGTTGCCTTGCCTGAATAAGATAAAATAATTGCAACATGAGTGTCATTAGACGTTACTGCTGTCGCTCGTTGTTCATAAATAGACTTCGGACAACTAACCTTTCGACCTAGAATACGCATCTTATCTTGAAAATTTTCTGCTACATTAATATTATGGGCATGAGCGTAAATATCAATATATTTTGCCTTATGTAATAACTTTACACACTGATTTAATACCTTTAAATCAATCGAATTATACGTATCTTGAATTGAAGTTTTATATAAGTCTAATAACTTATCTGCAATCTGTTGATGACTATCTTCTGATAAAAAGGGAAAATTAACATCAATATTAGACTCACCTTTCTCCTTTTGAGTAAGATCCTGCATTAACTTTATCTTCAATTCATTAAATCCTTCTAAACCAACCTTTTTACAAAATCGATGAATAGCAGACTTTGAAACAAATGTCCTATTAGATAGTTCCTGAATGGATAAGCGTTGAATTTGTTCTTTATGTTTTAAAATATACTGTGCTAACTGAAGTTCTGTTGGAGTTAAATGCTCACAACATTTAATCATCTTCTCTAATGTCATCTCAATCACCTTACTTAAAATTCCTTCATCAATCTTATCATACACAATTTGCTTATAAAAAAGCTAATAAATATAAAAAACACATCCATTTAAATCAGATGGATGTATTTTCGTATTATTTTTCTACTTATGATAAGGTTCATTATTATTAATTCGATACGCACGATAAACTTGCTCAAGTAAAATTAATTTAAATAATTGATGAGGGAATGTCATTTTAGAAAAGCATAACTTGTAATTAGCACGCTTTTTCACTTCATCAGATAATCCTAATGATCCACCAATAATGAAGGCAACATTGCTATCTCCACTTAAAGCCAATTGACTTAACTGCTTGGCAAATTGCTCAGATGTTTTCATTTCTCCCTGTAAATCCATTGCAATAACATACATATTCTCTTTAATCTTAGATAAAATCTGTTTTCCTTCTTTATCTTTAATTAACTCCATTTCACGGTCTGACGCATTATCTGGTGTTTTTTCATCTGGTACTTCAATCATCGTTAACTTACAATAACGTGATAATCGTTTAGAAAACTCTTCGATTCCTAACTTAATATATTTTTCTTTAATTTTTCCAACTGAAATAATTGTAATATTCATCAAAAAACCTCCAATACATGAAAAGAAATTCCCTGATGAGCAGGGAATTTTTCATTTAAATTATCAGAATTATTGTACCTTTTAGAATGTGTCGTCTTCTTCAACCATCATTCCTTCAATAATCTTATAAACAGCTGCATTTTCACAATACTCACAACGATGCTCAATCTCAACTTCAACTAAAATTGGTAACTTCCCATATTCATCTAAAAAACGATCCATTGATTCTTCAATGTGCTCTAAACAACTATACATTCCTATTCCTCCTATAATGTGATGACTTTTGATGGATGCATCGCATATGTCATATGTAAACTTAACTGATTTAAATCAATATTTTCTTCTTTTAAAATATGTCGAACGGTCATTTCTGCTAAGTCTGGTAAATTCGCTTCTTGGCTTAAATGTGCTAAATAAATATGTTTTGTTTTTTCACCAATTAGTTGACTCATCGCATACGCCGAATCTTCATTTGATAAATGACCACAATCATCTAAAATACGTTGTTTTAATGACCATGGACGATTACACATTTGAAGCATCTCAACATTATGATTCGTTTCCATAATATAAGCGTCAGCATTTTTCAATGTTTTTAAGATATCACCCGTGATGTAGCCTGTATCTGTTACATAAACTAATGTTTTTTCACCTTGTTTAATCATATAACCAACCGGATCCACAGCATCATGTGAAATTCTAAATGGCATGATACTTAAGTCATCGAGATCATACCAAACATCCTTTTCAACTGCCATTATCTTCTCAACACCTGGTTTAATAATATTTTTACGATACATTTCATCAATTGTCTTTTGTGTTGCACAAACATTTAACTTCCACTTACGTGCGCAAACCCCCACACCCTTCACATGATCAGCATGCTCATGAGTAATTAAAATATGTTCAATTTTATTCTCGTCAAACCCACTATTTTTAATCAATTCCTGTAATTTTTTTAAAGATAATCCACTATCAATTAAAATAGCCGTTTGTTCTGTTTCAATAATTGTAGCATTGCCAGTACTCCCACTCGATAATACACAAACTTTCATTCTATCACCTGTTCTTCTATCAAAAAACTTTAGTTTATATCCTAAACAATCATCTACTCCCTATCTTATAAACAATCGTATCTTTTAGAGCAGCTTTTTTATTTCGATTATTCATTTTAACATTTTTATTTGAATGAATCTAGTACAAACCCCTATCAAGCGACAAATTCACAAAAAAAGTAATTTCTTATCTGAAATGAAAGACTGGTTATCAAACTAACATGAACTTCATATTTTTATTATATCTACAGAGTATCCACTTACTCTTCATCATGCTATTAATCAGGAGTCTATCATTTATTCCATAACAAAGATTGAAGAGTATATTGTAGTAAAATTATTATCGAATTGATTAAGTCATGAAATCATCTCCATAATAAAAAGAGTACGAAGTGTACCCTTTTTATGTTTATGATTATTTAATTACGTCTAAATTGCGCATATATGGACGTAATACTTCTGGAATAACGATGCTTCCATCAGCTTGTTGATAGTTTTCAATAATAGCAGCTACTGTACGTCCAATTGCAAGACCTGATCCGTTTAATGTATGAACAAATTCTGGTTTAGCTTTTGCATCACGACGGAATTTAATATTAGCACGACGTGCTTGGAAATCTTCAAAGTTTGAACATGAAGAAATTTCTTTATATTCATTATATGATGGTAACCATACTTCAATATCATATGTTTTAGCAGCTGAGAATCCGATATCTCCTGTACATAATTCAATGACGCGGTATGGTAAACCTAATAATTGTAATACTTTTTCAGCATTTGCTGTTAATGTTTCTAATTCCGCATAAGAATCTTCTGGTTTAACGAATTTAACTAATTCTACTTTATTGAATTGATGTTGACGGATAATCCCACGAGTATCACGTCCAGCTGAACCAGCTTCTGCACGGAAACATGGGCTATAAGCCGTATATTTAATTGGTAATTGGTCAGCATTTAAAATTTCATCACGATGTAAGTTAGTTACTGGTACTTCAGCAGTTGGGATTAAGAAATAATCAGTATCTACTAATTTAAATGCATCCTCTTCGAACTTAGGTAATTGACCAGTTCCTGTCATACTTGCACGGTTAACGATAACTGGAGGTAAAATTTCAGTATATCCGTGATCACCAGTATGTAAATCTAACATAAAGCTGATTAATGCGCGCTCTAAACGAGCTCCTAATCCTTTATAAACAGCAAAACGGCTTCCTGTAATTTTTCCAGCACGTTCGAAATCAATAATATCTAAGTCTGTTACTAAATCCCAGTGTGCTTTCGGTTCAAAATCAAATGTTGTTGGTTCCCCATATTTACGGATTTCAACATTATCATTTTCATCTTTACCAACAGCGATTGTTCCACATGGAACATTAGGAGTTCCTAATAAGATGTTTTTGATTTCTTCATCGATTGAGCGTAATTGCTCATCTAATTCTTTAACTTTTTCTCCAACACCATTCATTTGAGCTAATAACTCAGAAGCGTCTTTTTTCTCACGCTTATATTGCCCAATTAACTTAGAAACTTCATTTCGATTAGACTTTAATTGTTCTACTTCTAAAATGATGTTTTTACGTTGCTCATCTAATTCAGTAATTTTGTTTAAGTAGCTAAAGTCCCCGCCACGTGTTTCTAAGCGAGCGATAGTACCTTGTAAATCTTCACGTACTCGTTTTAAATCTAACATGTGTATTTCCTCCTATTTATTGATTTTGATTAGTCGTGCTAGAAAACAAAAAAATCCCGTCCCTAAATTAGGGACGAGATTTAACCCGCGTTGCCACCCTAGTTGTTCACAGAACGTTCCACGTGGAACAAGTTTATGAGACCACTTACAAAGATAACGGTTAGACCGTGAATGAATACTAGCAATTACGTTCCTCATTCCACTCCTAGGTTGATTTCTAATTACTCATACATCAGTTCACACCAACCACTGACTCTCTAAAGTATGAAGTAAAAAGTACTACTCCTAATCAATGCTTTTTTATTTAATTGTACTATAGCATTATCTATTTTTTTTGTCAATATTAGTATATCTTGTGTTTTTTTTTATATGCGCATAAGACCTAATTTATTTTATTCTTCTGTTGTTACTTGCTCATCTGTTACAACAGTCTCCTCAGAAGGAGTATTTACTTCTTCAGTTTCTTCATGTTCAACAACTGCAACACTTGATACAGCTTGATCATCTGAAAGACGAATTAATTTAACACCTTGTGTTGCACGTCCTGTTTGAGAAATTTGGCTAACAGGTGTACGAATAATAACACCTTTATTCGTTACGATTAATAAATCTTCGTCACCATTTACAGCTTTCATGGCCACTAACGCACCATTTTTCTCAGTAATCGTTAATGTTTTAACACCTTTTCCACCACGGCTTGTTTTACGATACTCTGTAATCGACGTACGTTTACCAAATCCGTGCTCAGTAACAACTAAAATTTCTTGATCCATTGTGACCATTTCCATTCCAACTGCTACTTCATCTTCTTCAAGGTAAATACCACGAACTCCAGCCGCTGTACGTCCCATTGGACGAACTTGTGTTTCATCAAACCAAACAGCTTTTCCTCCACTTGATGCAATAACAATATCATCATTACCTGATGTTTTTCTTACACCAATTAACTCGTCATCTTCACGTAAAGAAAGTGCAATTAAACCATTTGTACGAATATGGCTAAATGCTGCTAACGTTGTACGTTTAACAACTCCTGAACGTGTCGCAAAGAATAAGAATTCATCTTCATTAAACTCTTTAACCGGAATAATCGCACTAATATACTCATCTTGAGCAATTTCGATAATATTTACAATCGGTAATCCTTTAGCTGTACGTCCATATTCAGGAACTGTATAAGCTTTCTTCTGGTAAACTTTACCTTTGTTTGTGAAGAATAATAAATGATCATGAGTCGATGTTGATAATAACTCTTTTACATAATCATCATCATGTGTTCCCATTCCTTGAACTCCACGTCCACCGCGGTTTTGTGAACGATAAGTTGAAATTGGTTGACGTTTAATATATCCATTATTTGTTAATGTGATGATGACTTGTTCTTCTGGAATTAAATCTTCATCTTCAATATCAAAATCAGATCCACGAACAATTTCTGTACGACGCTCATCACCGTGCTTTTGTTTAACTTCTAATAACTCATCACGGATAATCTGATGAACGCGTTCTTCATTCGCTAAAATATCTCTTAAATCTGCAATTAAAGCTACTAATCCTTGATATTCTTCTTCAATTTTACCTCGTTCTAATCCTGTTAAACGACGTAAACGCATCTCTAAGATAGCTTTCCCTTGACGTTCAGATAATGAGAATTCTGACATTAATGAATTCAATGCTTCCTCATCATTAGATGAACCACGGATAATTGCAATAATTCGATCGATATGATCTAATGCAATTCGTAACCCTTCTAAGATATGAGCACGATCTTCTGCTTTATTTAAATCAAATTGTGTACGACGAACAATAACTTCAACTTGATGTTTAATGTACGCTGCAATAATTTCTTTTAAATTTAAAACTTTAGGTTGCCCATCTTGAAGAGCTAACATATTAATCCCATAAGAGACTTGTAATTGTGTTAATTTAAATAAGTTATTTAACATAACTTGTGGATTAACGTCTTTACGTAATTCAATCACGATACGTGTTCCTTCACGATTCGACTCATTACGTAAGTCTGTAATTCCGTCAATACGTTTTTCCTTCACTAACTCTGCGATTTTTTCGATTAAACGTTCACGGTTAACTTGATAAGGAATCTCCGTAACTAAAATTGAATATTTTCCACCATGACCTTCAATAATTTCACATTTTGAACGCATCATGATAGCACCGTTTCCTGTTTCATAAGCAGAACGGATTCCTTTAGTTCCTAAAATTAACGCACCTGTTGGTAAATCTGGTCCTTTAATATACTGCATTAATCCTAATACATCAATTTCAGGATTATCCATATAAGCTAAACATCCATCAATAACTTCTGATAAGTTATGCGGCGGAATATTAGTTGCCATCCCTACGGCAATCCCTGTTGTCCCATTAACTAAAAGATTAGGGAAGCGTGCAGGTAAAACAACTGGCTCATGTTCTTCACCATCAAAGTTTGGTCGATAGTCGATTGTATTTTTATTGATGTCTCGCATCATTTCCATGGCTAGTTTAGACATTCTTGCTTCAGTATAACGCATTGCGGCTGCTCCATCACCATCAATAGAACCGAAGTTTCCGTGTCCATCTACTAACGGATAACGATAACTGAAATCTTGTGCCATACGAACCATTGCATCATAAACCGATGAATCCCCGTGAGGATGGTATTTGGCAATAACGTCCCCGACGATACGGGCTGACTTTTTATATGGCTTATCACTATGCATTCCTAAATCATTCATCGAATATAAAATACGACGATGAACAGGTTTCAAACCGTCACGAACGTCCGGTAAGGCACGTGATACGATAACACTCATCGCATAATCAATGAATGATGTCTTCATCTCTTTTGCAATGTTATGTGGCTTAATTTGATCATATGCAGACATTTTCGTTCCTCCTTATAGATGTAGTTGCCTCCAATTAGATATCAAGGTTTGTAACGTATTTAGCATTAGCATCTATAAATTCTCGACGTGGCTCAACGCGATCACCCATTAAAATATCAAAAATTTCGTCAGCCTCAACAGCATCCTCAAGTGTAACTTGTAATAACGTACGTACTTCTGGATCCATTGTTGTTTCCCATAGCTGCTCAGCATTCATCTCTCCAAGCCCTTTGTAACGTTGAACGTTTGGACGAGGAGTAGCTGGTAAAGACGCCATTACCGTTTCTAATTGTTCTTCTGTATAAACATACTCGATACGTTTTCCTTGAGAAATCTTGAATAAAGGTGGTTGAGCAATATAAACATAGCCATTCTCAACTAAAGGTCTCATGTAACGATAGAAGAATGTTAATAATAACGTACGAATATGTGCACCATCGACATCGGCATCGGTCATGATTACAATTTTATGATAACGAGCTTTTTCGATATCAAATTCATCTCCAACTCCTGTTCCGATCGCATGAATCATACTTTTAATCTCATTATTGGCATAAACTTTATCAATACGAGCTTTTTCAACATTTAAAACTTTACCGCGAAGAGGTAAAATCGCCTGGAATTTATTATCGCGACCTTGTTTCGCTGACCCTCCGGCAGAATCTCCCTCGACGATGAATAATTCTGAAATATTTGCATCGCGTGATTGACAGTCTGCTAACTTACTCTTAAATCCTAATGACTCAAGTGGTGACTTACGACGAACCATTTCACGGGCACGTTTTGCGGCCATACGAGCACGAGCTGCCATTAAAGCTTTTTCAATGATTAATTTTGCGGATTGTGGGTTTTCCATTAAGAATCGCTCAAATCCTTCTGAGAACACATTATCTGCAATACGACGAACTTCACTATTTCCTAACTTTGTTTTTGTTTGTCCTTCAAACTGTGGATCTGGATGCTTCGCAGAAATAATTGCTGTTAATCCTTCACGAATATCTTCTCCGATTAACGCATCGTCACCCTTTAATAAATTTAACTTCTTAGCATAACTATTAATAATACGTGTTAATGCCGCACGGAATCCTGCTTCATGCGTTCCACCCTCATGCGTATTAATGTTATTTGCAAACGAATAAATGTTTCCAGCTACACCTGTGTTATATTGCATCGCAATTTCAACACTAATTCCATCGCGCTCACCTTCAACATGAATCACTTCTTCATGAATTACTTCTTTATTTTTATTTAAGAAACGCACATACTCACTAATCCCACCTTCATAATGGAATTCATGACGTTGCGGTTTATCTGAACGAAGATCTTCTAATGTAATTTTTAATCCTTTGTTTAAGAAAGCTAACTCACGGATACGATTACGTAAAATATCATAATCATAAACTGTTGTTTCAGTGAAAATCGTTGGGTCTGGTTTAAATTTAACCTCAGTACCAGTCGAATCAGCTTCACCAATTACATGTAACTCATCTAGTGGATGACCTTTTTCAAACTGTTGAAAATATTTTTTTCCATTACGGCTAACCGTAACTTCTAAATGTTCTGACAAAGCATTTACTACAGAGGCACCTACCCCGTGTAATCCTCCAGAAACTTTATATCCGCCACCCCCGAATTTTCCTCCGGCATGTAAAACCGTATAAACTGTCTCAACTGTTGATTTTCCAGTTTGTTTATGAATATCAACTGGAATCCCACGTCCATTATCTTTAACGATGATTTCATTATCTTCAGTAATTGCAACATTAATTTCTGTACAGTATCCAGCTAATGCCTCATCGATTGAGTTATCAACAATTTCCCAAACTAAATGGTGTAATCCACGTCCACTTGTTGAACCGATATACATCCCAGGGCGTTTACGAACCGCTTCAAGACCCTCTAATACTTGAATATTACTAGCATCATACTGTTGTGTTTTCGATACTTCTTGCGTCATTCTTATCACCTATCCTAATCTTCGCGTTATTAATGGTAAAAATATCAGCCAGTTCAATGACATTTTCATCGATTCCATCAATATTCGTTGTCGTTATAAAGGTTTGAACTTTATTTTTTATCGTATTTAATAGTTGTGTTTGACGTGCATCATCTAGTTCACTTAAGACATCGTCTAACAATAAAATGGGATACTCATTTAAAACTGAATAAATCAACTCAATTTCGGCTAACTTCATCGATAACGAAGCAGTTCGTTGTTGACCTTGTGATCCAAATTGATGCGTATTTACACCATTTATTGAAACACTAAAGTCATCTCGATGAGGGCCTAAACTAGTTGATCCTAATTGAATATCCTGATCATATAGATCTTTATACTTTTGTAAAATAGCTTCTTCGCTCAACTCAACATTTTTAAACGAATTGACATAATCTAAACTAATTTCTTCTAATTGATTCGAAATTTCACCATGAACTTTTTTAGAAAAAGCCTCTAACTTTTTTAAAAACTCAATTCGGTGATTTAACACATAAACGGCGTGTGGCACTAATTGCTCCGTTATGACGTCTAAGAGCAACTCATTCGTGCGATTCACACGTAACTGCTTAAGTAACTCATTACGCTGCTTTAACAGCTTTGAATATTGACCTAAGTGATATAAATACGTTGGGGATAACTGCCCAATCTCCATATCCATAAAACGTCGACGATATTGAGGACCACCTTTTACTAAAGATAAATCTTCTGGTGCAAACATCACCACAATTAACTTTCCAACATATTCACTTAGTTTCTTTTGATCCACTCCATTGTAACTTGCCTTCTTACCTTTTTTAGAAATAATCAAAGATAAATGCAAATCATCAACTTCTCGCGTAATATCTGCCTCAATACGGGCAAAATCTTCATTAAATAAAATGAGCTGTGAATCTTTACTCGTTCGATGCGACTTTGTCGTTGATAGAACATAAATTGATTCAATCAAGCTCGTTTTTCCTTGTGCATTATTTCCAATGATGATATTAATATTCTTCTTAAACTCTACGCAGGCATCTTGATAATTCCTAAACTGTTTCAGTGACAATCGATTGATAAACAATGAAAATCTCCTTTACTATTCAGCCACAATAATAAACTCACCAAATTCCTCAATCGAAACGATATCCCCTGGATATAGTTTACGACCACGGCGGTTATCTTGCTCGTTATTAATGAAGACTGGAACTTCCTCTAAGAAGAACTTAACACTGCCACCACTTTCAATTAAATTCTCGAACTTTAAAAACTGTCCAAGAGTAATAAATTCACTTGTAATATATACTTCAGTTCGCATATTAATCACCTTTTTCTTTCTATATATATTATAGCATATTTTACATTTTTTTAATACGTTAATCCCAAATAAAAAGCGCTCAAATCAACGATTTGAACGCTTTTTTAAAATTTAAAAATTATGAGTTTTGAGTCTCTTGTGTAGCCTCTAAAACCTTCTTCATCTTTTTCTTAAATTCAGGTCGTGGCATCATTAATGTACGCTCACAATGGCAACATTTAATCTTAATATCTGCCCCTAAACGAACAACTTGCCAACGATTAGTTCCACAAGGATGTGGCTTTTTCATCTCAACAATGTCATTTAAACCAAATGTTACATTATTCATTTGATCCACTCCCTTCATTTTTTTGATAAACAACCATTTTAGAGTAAGGAATTTCAACGTTCTCACGATCAAAAGCTAATTTGATTAAACGACGTAACTCTCGTTGAATATACCACTGTTGTAGTGGCTTAACCTCTGCAATCAGGCGAATAACGACAGATGAATCAGCAAGCTCCTGTACCCCTAAAACTTGAGGCATTTGAACAATTTCATCATACTTGTCAAAGGCCTCTGAAGCAACACGCTCTAAAACAGCAATGGATTTATCTAAGTCCGCTTCATAAGCAATTCCAATATCTAAAAGTGCTTTTCCATTTGAAACCGAATGATTAATCACTTTACCAATATTCCCATTTGGAATAATGACCGTTTCTCCGGTTAAAACACGAATTTTAACAGAACGCAATCCAATCTCCGTCACAGTTCCCGTATTTCCGTCAATTTCGATAAAGTCTCCAACTGAAAATAAATCTTCGAAAATGATAAAAAAGCCCATTGTAATATCATTGAGCATACTTTTTGCTGCAAAACCAACGACAACAACTAGCCCACTTGATGCCAGTAATAATTTATCAAGTGGAATAAAAATCGATAATAACCATAAGATTGTTAGGATATTAACCGTATAACGCCAAATATTTAAAGCTAAACTTTCAAAAGTTTCTTTACGACGCTCTGTGCCACCGGTTACCTTTTGAATACGCTCAATATTCACGGCAAATGCTTTTCTAATCATATTTTTAACAAAGCGACGAATAATTGACATAATGATTAAAACTAAAATGACACTGATGACTTTAAATCCAATATTCACTAACAGTTCATTTAATTGATCCGTTGCAATGAAATTCTCAATTTTGTCAGCAAGTGCCGTTGTTATCGAAAATAATTTTTCTTCACTTTGTTTTGGTGAATTAGTAAGAAAGAATACGTTCAATTTGCTCACTCCTTAGCTTATTCCAATCCCATCATTTCGAGCAAACGATTTAAATCATCCATTGTCACATAATCGATAATAATCTGACCTTTTCCCTGTTTTTCTTTAATTTTAACTTTTGTTCCAAAATAAGACTTCAAATTCGACTCCACGTACTCTAGATGTGGGTTTACTTCTTTTTTGGTCTTCTTTTCTTCAGGTTGAGCTGTTCCAACTTGTTTGACTAGTTCTTCTAGCTCGCGCACTGAAATTTGCTTTTCTTTAATAATATTCGTTAATTTTAAAATTAATTCCTCGTCTTTTAAACCTGCTAAAACTTTCCCATGTCCAACTGAAATCACATTATTCTCAATATCATCTTGAACAGAACGTGGTAATTGTAATAAACGCATTGTATTTGCAATATATGCACGACTTTTACCTAGACGCTCACCTAAACGTTCTTGAGTTAAATCTAACTTTTGCATTAACATACGATATGCCTCTGCTTCTTCAATAGCTGTTAAATCCTCACGTTGTAAATTTTCAATTAACGCATACTCCATCATTAAATGATCATTAAACTCACGAATGATCGCTGGAATCGTTTCTAATCCCGCTTTTTGCGCTGCACGATAACGACGTTCTCCTGCAATAATAATATAACCTTTAATATCTTTTTTTACGATAATCGGTTGGAACACACCGTGCTCTTTAATTGACATCGCTAATTCTTTAATCTTATTCTCATCAAAATACTTTCGTGGTTGATATGGATTGGGTCTTAAACTATTCACCTCTAATTGGTGAATAACTTCTCCCTCTTTTACTTGTTCAAATGACTCAATACTTTCAATATCATGTTCTTGAAATAGTGCACCTAAACCTCTTCCTAATCTATTAGTCGACATTATTTTTAACCACCTCTTTAGCTAAATCAATATAAAATTGAGCAGCTGACGATTTTTGATCATAAGCAATAATTGACTTTCCGAATGATGGCGCCTCACTTAAACGAACTAGACGTGGAATAATTGTATTAAACACTTTTTCTTTAAAATATAACTTAACTTCATTAATCACATCTAACCCTAAACGTGTACGACGATCAAGCATCGTTAATAATACCCCTTCAATCGATAAATTTCGATTTAAGCGGCGTTGAACAATACGAATAGTATTTAATAATTGTGTTAAACCTTCTAACGCATAATATTCACACTGTACCGGAATTAACGTCGAATCTGCTGCCGATAATGCATTAATTGTTAAAAGTCCAAGCGATGGTGGACAATCGATAATAATATAATCAAAATATTCCTTCACCTGTTCAAGTTTTGGTAATAACTTAAATTCACGATCTTTTTCCATCACAATCATTGATTCAAAACCAGCTAATTCTTGTGACGATGGAATTAAAAATAAATTTTCTTCATTTGTTTTTAAAATAACTTGATTAGTTGGAATCTCATCCACTAATAAGTCAAAAACTGTTAACTCAGCATCGCCTTTATACACACCGATACCAGTAGAGGCGTTAGCTTGGGGATCCATATCAACAAGTAATACTTTATGACCCAAGTAAGCCAAGGATGCTGATAAGTTAATACTAGATGTCGTCTTACCAACTCCACCTTTTTGGTTCGTTATAGCGATAATTTTCCCCATATTAACCCTCCTAAAGTCATACTTGCTAATATTTTACCATGAAATGATTAGTTATGAAAAAAAATTTTGGAACTTGATCAGTAAATTTTAGACTTTTTAAAGCAATATGTAAAATCGATTATTATTATTTACAATCTTCGATTTTTTATTATCTAACTAGAGGAAAAATGTCATAAAATCTCACGTTTTAAATGCTTGATTAAAGTTTTTCTCAGTATAAATTTTAATTCCTGATTTTTTTAATAAACTAGCCGTTAATCCATCTCCATCAATTAATCGTCCCCTCATAAATCTTTCCACAGCCACATAATTTTTAACATAGCAACTTTCTCTCCGTATAAATGGTCAATTTTATTAACTTCTTATGCTTCTTTTAAGAGCTGATCAGTCAATTCATATCTAGAGTTATCCACAACACATCCTCTTATCAACTCAACTGACTTTCGTAGAATTGATCCCCCCTAATTAATCATGACAAACTGAAATAACTTGATAATCCTTTATTAACTTCATAATCTTCTCTTGTGGATAACTATCTTTACAATATCGACAATTAAATCCTAGTAAGTAGGAACTGACTATAATTCTTATCTTTTTGGTTCCTTTAACTTATCCACAACAAATAAAAATGACAGGCATTAAAAATATACCTGTCGTTTTTATTTACTAACGCTTATGCTTCGGTAATGAAATTTTAATCACATAAGAATCATCTAATTCTTCTGTTTCATGTTCTACTTTCATACCAGTTTTTTCAACCATCATAATTGCTTGTTTAAAAGTATTCATCGCAATACGACAATCTCTTGGCATACGAGAAATCGTCTGTGGTTTAATTGCCTTTTCTTTAGGATTTAATGTCTCTTCAATTAAACGTTCAGTTTCAGAAACATTTAAATCTTTCTCAATAATCTTCTCTAAAAGTTGTAGTTGAAGAGCTTCATCTTTAACGAGTAACAACGCACGTGCGTGACGCTCTGTTACTTTACGTTCTAAAACTGCCTGTTGAACATCTTCAGATAAATTTAATAAACGAATTTTATTCGCAATCGTTGATTGAGATTTCCCCATTTGTTTAGCTAATGCAGCTTGAGTAATTCCATGTAAATCAATCAACTGTTTATAAGCGACTGCCTCCTCAATCGCAGTTAAATCTTCACGTTGAATATTTTCAACAATGGCAATAGAAGCCGACTGCTTATCATCATAATCACGAATAATCGCAGGAACTTTATCTAATCCAATTAATTTAGATGCTCGATAACGTCGTTCCCCTGCAATAATTTCATAACCATCTTTAAACTTTCTAACAACAATTGGCTGAATAACACCGTGTTCTTTAATTGATTCTGATAATTCCAAAATTTTTTCATCATTAAAAATATTTCGTGGTTGATATTTATTCGGAACGATTTTTGAGATAGGCAATTGAGTTACTTCATCTTTTGGCTGATTCCGTGAATCATCTCGTGAAAAAATGTTAAACACCCTATGTCCCCCTTATAATAAAAATCAAAAATCAAACTTAATGTTTAAATTATAGCGTACTTTTCTTCTTTTTTCTAGAATTTATATAGTAATGTCCTTCACCGTGACAAGTAATGCTATTTTAATGGTTTATTTTTAATCTGCCCATAAGCACGAGGATACTTTTTCGGTGTCTTTTTGTATTTTTTTGTATAAATATTAGTACGCGATCCCGCTTCTTCTGGTAGTTCAATATGTTTAACATCAATGATTTCTACACCAAATGTTTCTAAGGCATGTTTTGATTCTACTAATTCTTCATCTCCCGTTTGACCTTTTAATGCGATGAAGTATCCACCTTCTTTAACTAGAGGAACACAAAGCTCCGATAAAATGTTTAAACGAGCAACCGCACGAGCCGTTACAATATCAAATGATTCACGATGTTTTGCTGCATACTCTTCAGCACGTGAATGATAAGCTGTAATATTTTCAAGTTTTGTTTCAGCAATCACATGATTTAAGAAATTCACACGTTTTCCGAGGGAATCGACTAAATCCATCTTTAAATGTGGAAAAACGATTTTTACAGGTAAAGCTGGAAAACCGGCTCCTGATCCAACATCGCATAATGTTTTACAGCTGTGGATATCTTTAAACATTAAAAATCCAATTAATGAATCATAAAAATGTTTTAAATAAACTTCGTTAATTTCTGTAATACCAGTTAAGTTCATTTTTTCATTCCACTCAACTAATAACTCATAATAACGATTTAACTGCCACTTCTGTTCCTCAGTTAACTCAATATTAAATTCTTTTAAGTTCTCATAAAATTGTTCCGGTGTCATCTCTTCCACTCCTTCACGACTACATAAAGAGTTAAGGAAGTTTCCTCCCTTAACTCTTGTTATTATTCACTAACTTTATTTGCACGACCTGATTCAATATAGACCATTAAAATTGAAATATCTGCAGGGTTCACACCTGAAATACGACTTGCTTGACCAATCGTTAATGGACGAATATCTTTTAATTTTTGCTTCGCCTCAATCGCTAAATTTGGTACATCATCGTAATCAATATGGTCTGGGATTTTTTTCTCTTCAACTTTTTGTACTTTCTCTACTTGTTGAAGCGCCTTGTTAATATATCCTTCATACTTCACTTGAATTTCTAATTGCTCAATTGCTTCAGCAGAAATTGATTCATTTTTCTCTTCAATTAAGTTGTGGATATGTTCATAAGTAATTTCTGGACGTTTTAAAAGTTCTAAAGCTGTAATCCCATCTTTAAGTGGTGATGATGGGATCGTTGCTAAATACTCATTTGTATTTCCTTTAGGGGTAATTTTAATTTCTGATAGACGTTCTTTTTCAGCCGCAATTTCAGCTTTTTTATGTAAAAATGCTTCATACTTTTTATCATTTACTAGTCCAACTTGACGTCCATATTCACGTAAACGTAAATCGGCATTGTCATGACGTAATAATAAACGATACTCGGCACGAGATGTTAATAAACGATAAGGTTCTAACGTTCCTTTTGTCACTAAATCATCAATTAATACCCCGATATACGCTTCACTACGTTTTAAGATTAATGGATCTTTTCCTTGAACACGAAGAGCAGCATTAATTCCGGCCATAATTCCTTGACCCGCTGCTTCTTCATATCCACTCGTTCCGTTAATTTGTCCTGCACTATATAAGTTTTTAACTAACTTCGTCTCAAGTGATGGCCATAATTGAACAGGTTTAATCGCATCATATTCAATCGCATAAGCATATTTGACAATACGGCAATTTTCAAGACCTGGAATCGTACGAATCATTTCTTCTTGAACCTCACGTGGTAAACTACTTGAGAATCCTTGAACATAAATTTCTGGAATGTGTTTACTTTCTGGCTCTAAGAAGATTTGATGACGTGGTTTATCATTGAAACGGACAATTTTATCTTCAATCGATGGGCAATAACGTGGTCCTACCCCTTCAACAGCACCAGAATACATCGATGAACGCTCTAAATTATCCATAATAATACGATGTGTCTCTTCTCCTGTATAAGTTAAATAACATGGTACTTGATCTTCAAGTGGTAAATGTTCTTTTGTATCAAAACTAAACGCACGAATCACATCGTCACCAGGTTGAATTTCTGTTTTTGAAAAATCAACACTATCTGCTGCAACACGCGGTGGTGTTCCTGTTTTTAAACGGAATAATTCAAATCCTAAATCTTTTAAGTTTTGAGATAATCCTAATGAAGTTTTAGCTCCATCAGGTCCGCTTAACGTAATCTCATCACTGATCATGACTTTAGCGTGCATATATGTTCCTGTTGTTAAAATAACAGTTTTTGAAAGAAGTTGTTCACCAGATTCAAATTGAACTCCTTTTACAACACCATCTTCCACAATTAACTTATCCACAATTGCTTCTTTAACCTCTAAGTTTTCTTGAGATAAGACTGTTTTTTGCATTTCACGTGGGTACTCCACTTTATCAGCTTGTGCACGTAGCGCACGAACTGCAGGACCTTTTCCTGTGTTTAACATACGCATTTGGATGTGAGTTTTATCGGTGTTAACTCCCATTTCTCCACCCAATGCATCAATTTCACGGACAACGATTCCTTTTGCTGGTCCACCAATGGCTGGATTACATGGCATATGTCCAATACGATTAATATCTCCAGTTACCATTAATGTCTTGCAACCCATTCGTGCTGGTGCAAGAGCTGCTTCAATTCCAGCGTGCCCTCCACCTACGACGATTACATCATATATCATAAAGCTCACTCCTTGCAGTAAACATCTAAACTTCAACTCTATTAAAATACTATTCTTATTTTACATCTAAAACTCGACAATAAACAATAAAAATAACATCTGTGTATAAAATAGTAAACAAAAATTGATAATAAAAAACTTTTTTTGACTATTTCCTACACTTTTACCACTTTAAATTTAAGATAGAGGAGAAATATCCAAATTTTATTATATTTTAAAGTTGTCATCTAAAGTAATGTATATCATAATAGACATATCAATGTCTTCGACTAACTCGCTTTATTGTTTTAATTCTGACAACAGGGGGGAAACAAGTGCTAATTTTAAAAAATGTAAATAAGATTTTTCATGACACCCATGCAGTCATGGATTTAAATCTTAGTCTTCAAAAAGGGGAAATTTACGGTTTACTTGGAGCGAATGGTGCAGGTAAAACAACAACATTTCGAATGATTTTGGGTCTTTATGAACAAACATCAGGTGACATTAGCTGGGATGGTCGCCCGATGAACGAATCCATTAATGATCTAATTGGATATTTACCTGAAGAACGTGCACTTCTTCAAAAATTAACAGTTAAAACTCAAGTCAGCTATCTTGCCATGCTAAAAGGAATGAGCGAAGATAAAATTGAAAAAGAATTAGATCATTGGCTTGAGAAATTTAATATCTCCGACTATAAAAATAAAAAAATTAAAGAATTATCAAAAGGAAACCAACAAAAGATTCAATTTATCTGTGCTGTTATCCACAATCCAGAACTCATTATTTTAGATGAACCATTCACGGGACTAGATCCAATCAACTTAGAAATGATGAAAGAAGAAATCATTAACTTTAAAAACCAAGGAAAAACAATTATCTTCTCTTCACATCGAATGGAACATATAGAAACACTTTGTGATCGTGTCACTATCCTTCGTAAAGGAAAAACTGTTTTACAAGGGCATTTAAAAGAAATCAAACAACGTTATAATGCACGCACTGTTTTAATTCAAGGCCAACTAGAAGCTGATTATCTTCAATCAATCCCTCATGTCATTGAAGTAACACGCCAACAAGATGCCTGGTGTGTACGAATTGATGACAAACAGTATACTTCTACTATCTTCAATGCTTTAAAACCTGAACATCAAATTGAAAAATTTGTGATATGTGAACCATCATTACATGAAATTTTTATTGAAAAGGTGGGACAAGCTTATGAAGAGTAAATTTTGGAATTATGTACTGTATAACTATTTGCGAAAAATAAAAAGTAAGACATTTATCAGTTTTAATATTTTCTTAATCGTAGTTGGATTAGTCGTCAGTCAACTTGGATCTATTGTTAAATTTTTCAATGAAACTTTTGATTATTCTGAGACGATTGTTATTGTGGATGAAACAAATCAGATTTATTCAAGATTTGAACAAGATTTTAATAGTTTATTACCCGATGTTATTTTAGAACAAAGTACCGAGTCTGAAGAAACCCTTAAACAAAAAGTAACAGATGGGGATATCTCTGCTTACTTCATTATCAGTTACAATAACCAAAACCTACTTCAGGCTACTTATGTCGCTAAAGATTTTTCAAACAATTCATTTTATACTATCGGTGAACAAGTCTTATCTAGCTATAACAAAGAAATGGCCATGCAATCTGCGGGTTTAACACAAGAGCAAATTAATTTATTGACTCAAAACTTTTCCATGGAAAAGATCTCTTTAGATAAAAATGCCCAAACCGCAGAAGAATCTATGGGAAATCTAGCTATTGCCTATATTTCAATTATCTTAATTTTCTTATTTTCATATTTGTATTCTGTTTATGCAGGACAAGAGATTATGGAGGAAAAAACCTCTCGTGTCATGGAAATTATCATCACTTCAATCTCTCCAATGAAACAGCTTTATGGAAAAATTGTTTATAACAGCTTATACGCACTCACACAATTAACTATCTTTATGGCACTTTTTCTAATTTCCATTCAATACATGTTAAAAAGCTTACCTACTGACATCATGGAAAGTGTCTCTATGATGATTTCGCCAGAGCAAGCAAAAATTGTAGTTTACATCGTAATCTTTGCGATTGTTGCCTATCTTGTTTATTTAGTGAGTGTTCTCATTTTAAGTTCCATCATTAGTTCTGTGGAAGAATATCAAATTGCAATTTCACCAATTATGATAATTGGCATGGTTTCATTCTACATTGGAATTTTTGGAATGACCTCTCCAGAAGCACCATTTATTAAAATCATGTCAATGATTCCATTTATTTCACCATACATTATGCCATTACGTGTTGCAACTATGACGGTATCAACACCGATGATTTGGCTTTCAATCGCTTTAAATATTGCAGTGATCATCATCATACTAACATTTGGAGCACGTGTTTATAAAAATGGTGTCTTGAACTATTCAGGTGATTCTGTCTTTAAGAAATTTATTCAGGCAACAAAAAAATCATAAATTAATTACTCCGACCAACTCTTGTAGTTGGTCTTTTTTTAAACAAAAACTTCATCAAAGGATAGATCTCTAGTTCATTTAGCTATAAAAATGAAATTCTGTGGATACATTTATGTTCCTATAAAGTATCGGTTTTACTAATTTTCTCAAAGTTTTCCTACAATCATCCTCTAAGGTCAATCTAAATAAATAAAAACTTCTGTTATCCACAATCTAATTCTTCGAATTTCACTAAATCCTATTTAAAATCAGCAATAAAATCTATCAAATTTTATCAAAAAATATCAAAACTAGTTAGGTACCTTGTAGATAACTATCCACTTATCCACAAAAAAAAGAGCCTAACAGCTCTCTTTTACTCCATACGTACAGGTACAATTAATTGAATTGTTGTTTCATCATATTGATCACGTAAGATAAATGGACGCATATCTCCATTAAAACTCATGATAACATCAGAATTATTAATTGCTTTTAAGGCATCAATAATAAATAATGCACTACATGCAATACGTAACTCTCCTCCAGATAACATCTCTACTTGAACTTCTTCTTCAACTTTTCCGACTTCCGGAGAATTTGCTGTAATCAGTAATTTCCCTTCTTCAGGTAAAATGTTTAATTTAACCACATTTGAAACTTGATCACGTGCAATTAAAGCAGCACGATCAAAAGCATTATATAATTCATGATAATTTGCTTTAATTTCAATACCGAATGTTGTTGGAACAAATTCTTTTGTTTCAGGATAAATTCCATCTAATAAACGTGATTGGAATGAAATATTTCCAATTTGGAATAAGATTTGATTATTTGATAAGTAAACATCTACTGATTCATGAGAATCATCTAAAATTTTTGATAATTCAATTAAGCTACGTCCAGGAATGACAATATTAAACGGTTCATGTAATTTGTTTAATAACACTGTCTTTTTTGATAAACGGAAACTATCTGTTGCAACACACATTAATTCATCTGCATCATAACGGAAGTTAACACCTGTTAAGACTGGGCGGTTTTCACTACTAGCTGTTGAGAATACCGTTTGACGAATAATTGTCTTTAATAATTGTTTTTCTAAATGAATTGGATTATCGTGTTTAATTAATTCGATATTTGGATATTGAGAAACATCAAATCCATTTAATGTATACTCACTTCGTCCACATTTGATTGTGACATAATTTCCTTCAAATGTACTAATCTCGATATTATCACCATTTAGTTTTTTGATGATTTCAATAAAGTATTTTCCTGGAATAATGATTGATCCCACCGAATCGATTCGAATGACTTGTGTATCATTTATCTCTAATGGTAAGAACGTATTAATCGTAATATCTGAATCACTTGTTGTTAAATAAAGTCCTTCTTCTGCAACCACAAATTTAATTCCTGTTAAAACTGGTAGTGGTGTTTTTGAAGGAATTGCCTTGCTGATATACGACAGTTGGGTTAATAACAATTGACGATCAACTTTAATTTTCAACTTAATCACTCCTATATAATTATATATTATAGCTTTTTAATAATCGTTTTAGTAATAATTTTTGTGGATATAGGGGATAATGACTAAAAACATCATAAACTGAGTATTTTAGACCTGTGGATAACTTGTGGATAGATTGTAGATAAACCGTCAATTCATCTCCACTTGCCTGTTTATAAGTTAAGATAGAACTTGTTTTAAATCGCTAATCGCTTTTTTAAGTTCATCATTTTCCTTGAGTTCTTTTTCAATCTTTTCGCAACCATGCATGATTGTCGTATGATCACGTCCGCTAAAGGCTTCCCCAATTTTCGGGAATGAGCTTCCCGTTAATTCACGAGTTAAAAACATCGCAACTTGGCGCGCATACGCAATATTTTTCTTGCGTTTTTTTGATAAAATGTCAGCAACTGACACATCATAGTACGCTCCCACTTCTTTTATAATATTATTGACATCTACTTTTGAATTTTTTTGTTCCGCTTTAAATAAATCTCTTAAAGCTTCGTTTGCAAGTTCGATTGTGAAATCTGAATTATTTATTGTTGCATAAAAAATTAATCGTTTCAAGGCTCCTTCTAATGTACGAACATTGCTATTAAATTTACTTGCAATAAATTCTAAAACTTCTTCTGGAAACTCCTCTAAGTTTATATTTTCTCCTGCTAACTTTTTCTTCATAATTTCAATACGTGTTTGTGTATCTGGAATTTGAATATCAGCTTGTAATCCCCATTCAAAACGTGATGTTAAACGATCCATAATATCTTTTAAATCAGATGCCGGACGGTCTGAAGTAATAACAATCTGTTTATTATTATTATAAAGTTCATTAAACGTATTGAAAAATTCAGTTTGTGTTTGTTCTTTTTTAGATAAAAATTGAATATCATCAATTAACAAAACATCGATGTTACGATACTTCTCTTTAAACGCTTCAAAATTATTATCTAACGTTGCATGACGATAATCATCAATGAATTTCTCAGATGTACAATATAAAATTCGAGATGATGGATTGTCATCTAAAATAAAATTCCCAATAGCTTGCATTAAATGCGTCTTTCCTAAACCTACCCCACCAAAAATATAAAGTGGATTCGCAACTTCACCTGGACGTTCTGCAACTTGCAGTGCAATCATATACGCTAAACGATTGCTTTTCCCCGCAACAAAGCGATCGAACGTATAGGTTGTATTTAAATTCCCGCGATAATATTTTGGAAGATTTGGATCAGGTTTTGTTAAATCAAAAGCTTGTTGATCATTTTTTACATAATCATTTGTAATAAATTTAACATCGTAGTTGAAGCCTGATACTTCCGCAATCATTTCAACTACCTCTTTTAAATAAAATTTATCTAACATAAATTGTTCATGATTATTTTGAACAACAACGTACATTTTATTATTTTTAACTTTATACACTTTCTTAGGAGTGCTAAAGAACATATCAAAAGATTGTTGAGAAATATTAGATTTTAGTCGATCAATAGCATCATCCCATATTCGTTGATATTTTTCCACCGCATACACCTCATCCTAAAGTCTCTTCTATCAACATTATAGCATAACAAAATCTTAAAAAAGTCCACAATGTTCAAAAAATCAACAAAAAGTTATAAACATGCTTGTGGATATGTGGTATAGTCTAACAAAGTCCTACAGTTTTCGACAATCCACAGTGGATAATTCACAGCTTAATATATGTTAATATCAACGTTTTTCAGAATTATCCCCAATATCCACAAAGTAGAGTATAAACAACTTGTCGAATTGTGAATAATATTGTGGAATAAAATTTTATAATGGGGGATAACTTCTCCCTACTCACATATCCACAGTGGATAGCTTTTGGATACACATATATCCAAAAAGTAATGATTGACTTTATAGTGATGATTCACTATAATATTGAACTATGCTATGGTATAAAACTCTTAGGAGGTGTTATAGATGAAACGTACTTGGCAACCAAACAAACGTAAACGTGCAAAAACTCATGGTTTCCGCGCTCGTATGGCAACACCAGGAGGACGCAATGTTTTAGCTCGTCGTCGTAAAAAAGGTAGAAAAGTGTTATGTGCATAAGACCACTCTTTAAAGTGGTCTTTTTACTAGCTAAAAAAATATAGCGGGTGAGAACATGCAAAAAAGTTATCGAATTAAAAAAAGTCAAGAAATTGAACAAGTCATGAAACGAGGACGTTCAAAAGCGAATCCTTACTTTATTGTGTATAAGTATGCCAATAAAGAGACTGACAACTTCAGAATTGCAATCTCAGTTGGGAAAAAAATCGGAAAAGCCTTTGAACGTAATAAAATCAAACGCTACATCCGTAACGTCACAACCGAACATAAGCATGAAATGAATCCAAATTACGATTACTTCGTAATCGCTCGTAAAGGCGTAAAAGATTTAGATTATGTAACTTTTAAAGAAAAATTAGAACAACTATATAAAAAAATGGATATTATCCCAAAATAAAAAAGAGTACAATTGTATTAGGACGTGTCGACCATCTGTTGAAATAAAAACTGGCAGACATTCATAGCATGGATTCAAACGTTGGTCGGAAATATTTCAAAGAAAGAAGTGATTTAGATGAAATCCAAAATATTCGAAGGAAAAGTTATGGATGATATCATTGTGGCAGCACAGAATCATTTTCATCACGACCAACAACATTTGACGATTCATGTATTGGAAGAGAAAAAAGGGATCTTCGGAATTGGAGCCTATGTTAAAGCAAAGGTCACATTAAATCTTGATCCAATCGAAGAAGGAAAAAAATATCTTCTTCAACTACTTAGTGATTTATGTTTAGAAGGAACTGTCGAAGTAGATTCGGCACAACATTCTGTCACATTTAACATAGACAGCAATAACAATGGAATGATTATTGGCCGTGAAGGAAAAACACTTCAAGCCATTCAAACCTTGACTAGCCAAGTCGTGAATCAATATACCAAATCTCATTTAAAAGTACTTGTGGATATTAACGGCTATAAACAACAACACAACCAAAAAATTGAGTACTTCGCACGCAAAATTGCTAAAGAAGTCACTCAAACAAAAATCGATGCTAAACTTGATCCGATGAATGCATACGATCGCCGATTAATCCATCAAGCTTTATCTGATTGGAAACACATCCAGACCGTGTCTGAAGGTGCCGATCCGAACCGATACATTATGATTAAATATAAACGATAAATAGACCTCCAAAGAGGTCTATTTTGACGTTTTTTTAGAGAAAGTGTTAAAATAAATACATCTAGAATAAAATTTAAATAAAATTAACATAACTGTAATGGAGGTGTCCACATGTTACAAGATACAATTGCCGGAATTGCAACCGCAATGGGTGAAGGTGCCATTTCAATCATTCGTGTTAGTGGAGATGACGCGTTACCAATTGCCAATAAACTATTCCGTGGTAAAGATTTAACAACAGTACCGAGCCATACCATTAACTATGGTTTTATATATGATCCTGAAACAAATAAAAAAGTCGATGAAGTATTAGTCTCTGTTATGCGAGCACCTAAAACATTCACAGCCGAAGACGTGGTTGAAATCAACTGTCACGGTGGAATCTTAGTCACAAATAAAATTCTTGAATTATTATTAGTGGCTGGTGCACGCATCGCTGAACCAGGAGAATTCACAAAACGTGCGTTCTTAAATGGACGTATCGACTTAGCACAAGCTGAATCAATCATGGACATTATCCACGCCAAAAGTGAACAATCCTTATCACTTGCTTTAAATGGATTAGATGGACGTGTTTCTCGCCTAATCAAAGAAATGCGCGAAGAAATTTTAAATATTGTTGCTAACATCGAAGTTAACATCGACTATCCAGAGTACGATGATGTGGAAGAAATGACGAATGACATTTTACTTCCTCGTTCAATCGAGATTCACGAAAAAATGTTAAAACTACTCGACACAGCTAAAACAGGGAAAATCCTACGAGATGGAATTAAAACTGCAATTATCGGGCGTCCTAACGTCGGAAAATCGAGCCTTCTAAATCAATTAATGCGCGAAGAAAAAGCTATCGTAACCAACATTGCTGGAACAACACGCGACACAGTAGAAGGATATATCAATATCGGGGGATTAACCTTAAACTTAATTGATACGGCTGGAATTCGTGAAACGAAAGATATCGTTGAGGCGATTGGTGTCGAAAAATCTAAGAAATTAATCAATGAAGCCGAATTAGTCTTACTTGTTTTAAATAATAATGAAGCATTAACTGCTGATGATCGTGAATTATTACAATTAACTGCCGATAAAAATCGTATCATCATCTTAAATAAAACTGACTTAGAAACTAACATTGAACGTTCTGAATTACCATCGTATGTAGAAACATCAATGGTACTTGAGCAAGGAATCGAAGTCTTAGAAAATAGTATCAAAAAAATGTTTGAAATCGGGGACATTGGTTCATCTGATATGACTTACTTATCAAATGCACGCCATATTGCAAAATTAAAACAAGCCATTACTTCAATTGAAGATGCCATCAATGCCATGCAAATGGGAATGCTTGTGGATATGGTAGAAATCGATATAAAAAATGCCTGGTATTCACTTGGAGAAATTCTAGGAGAAGAAATTGGAGATTCATTACTAGATGAACTCTTCAGTAAATTCTGTTTAGGTAAATAAAATAAAAAGACTAGGTTCTAAACAATCTAGTCTTTTTATTTTATTCGACAAAAAATCTATCTTATCTACAACAAATTCACACCTATGTGGACAATATTCGACACTTATCCTCAGCTTATACACAAGATATACACAACTTAAAACATCATAAAATCGACACTTTAAGACATTTATCCCCACTATCCCCAATGATTATTATTATTGTGATTATAAAAATTAAAAAATATATATTATTATGTCGAATGATTACAATCAAGATGAATAATCAGTGATGACTCTGTTGATTAGTTTAAAAAAATAATTAGAAAATGATTTCCTTTTTTATAATTTTATAGCTAAAATCTCTAAAATTAATTAAAACATTATAATAGTCAAAAATAAAAGAAATTTGTCAAAATATGAATCACCCTTTTTTCAGTCAAAAAAAATGATCTTTCTATAAAAAAATACAAATTCTGATTTATATTATCGAAAAAAACGAATTATGAGTTAAATAAAATCTGACAACTTAAAACATATATCTACAGCAAATTCACACCTATGTGGACAATATTCGACACTTATCCTCAATTTATGCACACGATGTACACAGTCACAAATATTGTAAAATCGACACTTTAAGACATTTATCCCCACTATCCCCAACAGTTATTATTAAAGTTATTATTAAATAAATAATATATTAACTATTAAAAAACGGATCAATCTGATCCGCTTAAATTAAATCTAAATGTGTTAATGTACGTTTTAATTGTGCAATTGGTAATCCCATCACACTATAATAATCCCCAGAAATAGATTTTACTAATTCAAATCCTTTTCCTTGGATTCCATATGAACCTGCTTTATCTATTGGTTCACCACTTTTAATATAATTTAAAATCCACTCATCTGTAACAAAATAAAATTCTACATCTGTAATACTAACAAAGCTTGTTAATAATTCTTTTTCTTTATTAATAATACTAACTCCAGTCATTACTTGATGTTTACGTCCTGATAAAGCTTTTAGCATATTAAAAGCATCTTCTTCGTCTTTAGGCTTTCCTAATATTTTTCCATCTAATACTACAATTGTGTCAGCCCCAATAATAGTTTCTTGTGGATATGATTCAGCTACTTTACATGCCTTTTGAATCGCAAGATCTTGAACCTGTCCCGCTACATCTAGATCTTTATCTAATAATTCTTCAACTTCACTAACAATAACTCGATGCTTGATTTCTGCTAATTCTAATAATTCTTTTCTTCTTGGTGATTGAGACGCTAATATAATTCCCATAAAAATGACCCCTTCCATTTAAGATATAATGAGCTATTATAGCACAATTAAATAAACTCAGAATAAGCTTTAAGACTTTTACTTTTCCACAGACACAATCTAACAGAATTATTTAAATCATGATAAAATTCTCTAAAACAAATTTTAAACAAAAAAACAAAGTATTAGACAAAACTCAAACAATTAAACATTAAGTTACCTCATCCACAAATCAGCAAAATTCTACTTTATATACAATAAATCTAGTTTATAGAAAGATTCTAATGACAAAATTAATAACTATGGGGAACAATCTATAGTTATTAAGAATTTTGGCTATACCCTATTACAAATATTTTTATAA
>JAUMTV010000268.1 GCA_030531025.1 Turicibacter sp. | reverse complement strand
AAATATATATACCAAATTATTCATAACGATTTCAAGATTATCCACAATTCTTTCATTAATTCCCCATATTCGTTGTTTTTCTTTAAAAGATGAGCTAACAATAATGATAATCTAACTAATAAATTCTCTCTTATTCTTTCTATCATTGCTGCTAAGACAGTTATAGTTACTGGTAATATCATTGTAATATGAGCATTAGGATTAGATAGCTCTTCTAAATCTAAATAAAAAACTTCATTTGTGTCTAAATCAACTAATTCTCCTTTAAAATTAGATTCACCTAAAAATTAAGATTCAAAAACATATTCTTCTATTATTTCTAAATTACTTGTATCTATAGAGTGATTTTTAAAAATAAGACTTTATACAAAGACTCATTTTTTATATTAGTTATAGTTTATTGACAGAAAGATTGATATTTGTTTCGTATAATTGATTTTGACCTTGTCAAGTTAAGTGTGTAAACTAATTTTTAAAAATTATATATAGGGTGTTAAACGATCTGGGTATAGGATTAATAATTGGTTTAATATTTGACTCCAGTTTGAAAGTTGACGTTGCCATTTCTTAGTGGCTTCTATGGTTTGAAGATAGATTAATTTCATCACAGAAGTTTCATTTTGGAAAGCTCCTTTACCTTTTAGAACTTTTCTTAATTGACTATTGTAGCTTTCAATAGAGTTTGTAGTGTAGATCATTTTTCGTATTTCTTGAGGGAAATTAAACAGTTGATAAACCTCTTCGATGTTATTTTCCCATACTCTAACCGCTAAAGGCACCTTTGGATTCCATTTATCCTTAAAGGTCTCAAAGGCTTGTTCTGCAGCTGGCCGGTTAATAGCTTGATAGATTTGTTTTAAATCATAACAGAATGATTTTCCATCTTGATAGGAAACGAATTGGGTTGATTGTCGGATTAAATGAACTAAGCATAGTTGAACGAGCGCATGAGGAAAAACAGCTTGAATGGCTTGTTTAAAACCACTTAAATCATCGACACAAGCGATACAAATATCCTGAGTGCCACGAGTCTTTAATTCATCTAATAAACTCATCCAATAAGACGCGCCCTCTGTCTCACCTATTGAAATACTTAAGACATCTTTACGACCATCCAAAGACACCCCTATGATACAATAAACAGCTTTATTTAAAGCGCCAACACCATCTTTTACTTTGACATGAAGAGCATCTAAATAAATGATCGGATAGACAGCTTCTAAGGGACGTTTTTGCCAATCTTGAATTAATAGAATCATTTTATCATTAACATTAGAAATCGTTTCATGTGAAGCTTCAAAGTCGTAAATTTCTTCTAAAGATTTAGAAATATCGCGTGTTGATAAGCCTTTCGCATAAAGCGCTAAAATTTTATCTTCAATTCCAATGACATTCGTTTGACGCTTGGGAACGATTTGGGGCTCAAATGAACCTTCTCGATCTCGTGGAGCTTGGATGGTTGTTTCTCCGAGTCGAGTCTGAACGGTTTTAGGTTTCCGTCCATTTCTTGTATTTGAAGTGGCTTTGTTTCGAAAATCGTAACGGCTGTATCTAAGGTGTTGGTCTAATTCAGCCTCTAATGCTTTTTCGATAAAACTTCCAAACATGTCTAATAAGGCAGATTCGATATCACCTGCTGATTTAATCTCGTATTCATCTTGAATGAGATTAAATCATTGGTTCAGTGCGGTTTTTCTAGTCATAACAATAAACTCCTTTGAAATAGTTAACTTATTATGGGTCACCTGGCGATTATCGAAG
>JAUMTV010000267.1 GCA_030531025.1 Turicibacter sp. | reverse complement strand
TTGAGCTAGGAGCTAGTTGTCCAGCTTTTAAAATTAATTCAAAATCTTGATCTGAAATCTTTTTGGATGGATCAAATTCTTTACAAGCGTGACGGAAGTTTAAAATATCTAAAATTTGTTCATGATTCATAATAATCCTCCTTTAAATATAATAAATGAATATAAAACTAATAGTTAGGGTATCTTTTCATTAAAAAGATATACCATTTAAATTGAAAGAATATCGATAACTTCAATGCCTAGCTCATTTAATTCTTTTAAAGCACGATCACGATATTTATCTGTCTCATAAACGGTATGATTATGTGCATCATAACCGATAATGGCTTGACATCCGACTTCTTTTGCAATCTTCCAGAAGTTTTTATTTGGATAACTATTAGGACAGTTAAATGATTCTCTGTAGATATATCCCGAAAGGTTATATTCAAGGGGGATGTTCAGCTCTTTTGCTTTTTCGCACAGTTGACGACAGATTTTTTTACAGTCTTCATCGAAAGTTGGATAGCTACTCATGAATAAATCAGGGTGAGCGAAATAAACAAATAGACCAGATTCCATTGCTTTAATAGCTGTTTTTAAATAGTCATCTAATTGTTCTTTCGTTTTTGTATTACTTCCGAAATAATAACTTTTTGATTCATTTTCAGCAAAGTGATTCCCAAAAATTAAGTAATCGAGATTGTAATGTTCTTTAAGTTCTTTTAACCAAGGTATAAACTCTTCAAAGTACTCACATTCTAATCCAAGCTTGATGTTAATTTGATCTTTGTATTTTTCTTTTAAAGAACGAACGCTTTGAACATAGTCATCTATTTGTGAAACGTCCATGCGAATGGGTGAAACATATCCATCCTCAAACGGCCATGGGCAATGATCAGAAAATCCTAATTCTTGAATTCCAGCTTTAATTGCACTTAAAACATAGTCTTCATCGCTTCCGTTAGCATGCTTACATCTTGTTGTATGTGAATGATAGTTTGTTTTCATTGTTTTCCCTCTTTTCTTTCACTTACATATTTTCCCTAGCGCTATTATAACATACCAGCTGGTTATGATTAATAAAAACCAAGAAGAGAAAGTCTTCTTGGTTTTAATATAAAGGGAAAGTTTTTAAAAGGAAATTATCCACATTGTAAAATAAAGTTGTGCACCTCATGTACAGTTAAGTCTATGTGGATAAAGTAGCAATTAGAACTAAAACTTAGAAAGTGATATGATCTGGGTCAGGTCCAATACGCTCCTCTTTATTTAATGAATTGATTAATGCCATATCTTCATCTGAAAGTTCGAAATCAAAAACTTCAGCATTGCCTTTAATACGATCGGGATGAATTGATTTTGGAATTGTTACAATACCATTTTTGAATATCCCAACGTAAAACGATTTGAGCAATCGTTTATTATATTTTTGAGCTAAATCTTTTAAGACATTAATTTTAAACACTAGTCCTTGCATTAATGGTCCCCGTGCTTCAAGTTGAATGCCTTTTTCTTTACAATACTTCGCTAAAGAGGTTTGCATCATACGAGGGTGGTATTCCACTTGGTTAACAGCTGGTACAACAGCTGCTACTTCTAATAAGTCATCAAGATGATGTTCTTTAAAATTAGAGACACCAATCGCGCGAATACGTCCTTGTTTATAAAGCTCTTCTAGAGCGCGCCACGTTTCACGGTTAACTGTTTTTTTTCAAACACTTCACATAAAGCAGTTTGTATTTCTGTTTCATGAGGTTCCATATGACCTTTAGGAAAGCCC
>JAUMTV010000266.1 GCA_030531025.1 Turicibacter sp. | reverse complement strand
TTAACTTTGTTGCTACCTCAATCAGTAAATCTGGATTCTCTAAGATTTCATCTCTTGCATACATTCCGTGCTTACGGATATCTTTCAAGATTTTCTTAACCTCTTTTTTGAATATCTTGGCGATAGGTTTACGTGATTGCATTAAGACTTCATAAACACCATCTTCTGTTAAGAACCACATTTGACGATTTTGACCTGATGCAAGAATTGTTTGCATTAGCTTTTCATCTTCATCAATAGATTTCAACATCTCTGAAGCACGACTATGCTCAATCCACTCTGCAACTTCTTTTGCTAAGAACAACGGCTTCTCTTCCGTTCCGTAAACTGTCAGTGTTTTATTTGCTACATGTTGTGTTTTTACAATCTGAATATTTTCATAACCTCTCGATTGAGAGATACCTAAACTAATATTACTCATTTCTTCTCCTCCGTTTTGCTCTCGAATTTGCCACCATATATTTTTTTGCATGACATGCAAGTTTTAACTTAAAAAAATATCGATTGCCTCTTCGTTTGTCAAATTAGCTAGTTCACTTAACAAACTTGCTTCATCAACATAAAATCTCGTCTTCCCATTGATTTTACTATTGAAAGTATTTGTCGATACCCCTAATAACTTCGCGCAATCGTCATAAGTTAGCCTGGATTCGAACAGTTTTGCTTTCAATTTTTGCATTTTTTCGACAACCATACTTTGTCACCCCCTTGCTATTCTTGCATTTCCTGCAAGGAATGATTTAATAATACACCGTTCGATAAAATAAATCAATACTTTTGTGCAAGTTTTTTTGTTTTTTGTTATTTTTTTTTGTTTTACCATTCTTTTTTTCTTGCATGACATTCAAATAAAATGTATATTTAATATTGAAAGGAGGTGTATCATGCGTTCAAACACAACTGATGAAAGAACATTCAATAAAGAAATAGGATTAAAACTATTTAATGCACGTAAAAACAAAAGGATGTCCCGAGCGGCGCTCGGTAAAATTGTAAATCTTCATGAAAGCACAATTAAACGGTATGAAGACGGAGAAATTAAAACCTTAGACATTGAGAAAATGAAGGAATTTGCAAAAGCGTTAGATATTTCACCAGAATATTTAATGGGATGGAGTATTAGTTACACTCCTACGCCCGATGGTTATATCCATGTATCTGATGAAATCCCAGGATTCAAAAAAGAGGAATATTGCTACAATCCTAATATTTATGATTGCAAAAAAATAACAGTATACGGAAAAGTCTGTGCAGGAGATGGTACTACTGCTTTTGAAGATCCTATTGATGAAATCTTTAATCCATATCCATCTGTTGGTGGAGAGGTATTCGCCCTTCAAGTTCATGGCGATAGCATGGATAAGGTTGTTCATGATGGAATGTACGCTATCTTTAAGCGTCAACCAATCGTTGAGAATGGTGAGATCGCAGCGCTTTTACTTGATGGAAGTTTAGGTATGTTGAAAAGGTTTTACTATGTCAAAGAAGCTGATACGGTAATTTTAAAACCCGATAGCACCAACCCTACACATCAAGCTTTAAGTTTTTCAGATGAAAGAATCAACGAAATAACAATACTCGGTAAATTAATTGGCTTTATAAGTCCCTTGATGAAATAATTACATAATAAATAGTTTGGTTATATAGTAACTCACCTTTGTTTTGCCCTCGAATTTGCCACCATAGCGAAATAAGAGGTGAAAGAAATGAAAGGCGGAGTACGTGAACGCGCTAAAGGTAAATGGTCATATTATTTTAAATATAAAGATGAATTTGATAATTGGA